>JAWOEM010000278.1:0-10747 GCA_046482785.1 Salinivirgaceae bacterium | reverse complement strand
GAAGAAATCATTGTCCATCATAGTATTTCCATTACTGTAATTATCGAGATAATCGGTAAATGATAAATGAAGGGAACTACCTAGTCTCAGGGTCATACGGTCTGTAACGGTTACGTTTACCCCAACCTCTACAGGCACGGCCAAACTAAAAAACGAATAGTCCTGGTCTGTAGCGTTGCGGGCATCGGTTTCATACTCATAATCGCGACTAATAACCACCGAAGGTTCGTTGCTTGTTTCACTTTGATTTCGTATGGTACCATCACTCCAGTAGTGGTATGGATTATCGTTTCCATTTTCATCTGTGTATACGATATCAGTTTTGGGTCTGAATTGCAAGGTTTCAATTCCTAGTGACACATAGGGTAAAATGGGTCGCTTACGGCCAAACGGACCAATAAAATTATATGTAAAATTTACCCCCGAAACAGTAATATCTGTATAGAAATTTTTATTCTGACTGTTCATGAGTCGGGCATCAATATAATCTTCGGTGGGATTTGGAGTTGTTTCAGCTGTATATCCAATTTGTTCTCCACCAAACTTACCAAACATAAAAAAGAGATCGAACTCGAAGCTTTTTCCAAATGTACGAGAAATAACAGCTTTGGTTCCCCAATACCCATTGGTTGGATTAAATGGCGAGTCGCCTTTAATATCGCCCATAAATGTCAACATCCCCTGCCCTACTCCAATGATGGGTTTAAAAACGGTATTAAACACGTCTTGGGTTTCCTCCTCTTCGAGCAAGAGGGTTTCATAGTCCTCATCGAGCTGTGCTATGGATTGGCTAGTCAAAAGTGCGACAAACAGGGTAAATATTATGGAGAGATTTGTTTTCATTGCTATTTGTACCATTTTTGATTGGCTATCATAAGTGCTTCTTGTACGGTAATTCGTTGGCCACTATTGTATGCGCAAACAAACGCATCATCGATCGGGGTGTTTTGCCAGATTAAATTGCGATGGTCACGCGCATCCTTATACACTCCATGCGAGCCAACTGTATATTTGTGCCAACCTTGGTGGATTTCAATTTGTACTTCCTCTTTCAGGTTCAAACGTTTAAAATAGTTGTCTTTTACGAGCTTATGTCCGGCAGCAACCTGAACTCGGTATGTGACACCATTCGTAATCGCAATGGCGTAATTTGTTTCCTGGTAAGTTTGTTTTTGATTATCGGTGTAATTATCAAAGGACGACCCGGTTTTTGTGTTGCGGTCTCTCCCTCCGGTTTCTACGCCAGTTGTATTATCGGCTAATCCGTCTTGGATACCGGTATTTGTTTGAGTTGTCCGCCCAAAATTATCCGTATCGCCTAACAAATTCGTTCTTGTGTCTTCTTCATCAGGAATGGGAGTATTATCCACAATAAGATCTTCCTCCGCAAATTCTTCTAAATCCACATTACGTTCAGCTATATCTACAACTTGATTGCGGTCGTTCCGTGTAAAAGTAAACTCACCACTAATCAGGAATGCCTGATTTGGAATATCTTCAGTTTGGATGAGCTTGTATGTGACAACAAAAAACTCATCTTCGGGTAATTGCATCCACATAAACTTGAGAATTCTACCATTGTTTGTAAACATGGCATTTTTACTTCTAAGGCTTATGGCTTTATAGCCGCGCGGGATTTGTTCTTGAATTTTTCCAAATTTATTAAGTCCGACTTTATTCATTACCAAAAGATTGACAATAATCTCGTCGTTTTCGTTTAAGTATGGTTTCTGTCTGATGCAATCGACTTCCTTCATGCGCACTCCTTGAAACTTGTAGGTATTTGCGGCAGTTAGGTCTTCGACACTTTCAGAACCTTCTACAGTGAGGGTATGAACAGGTAATTCTTCAATAGTAGGGCTATTATCTTTAACATATGAAAAGCTAGATGAGATTTCAAAATCTCCTGAAGCCTTAGGAGGAACAGTAACGTCGAAGGTAATAGCAAATCGATCATCGTAGGGCAGCTGTAGCCAATTAATTCTCACTTTTTCATTTTCGTAACTAAAGGCACCTCCGTTGGCATCTTTCACTTCGGCCTGAAAACCATTGGGTAACTCCATCTGGTAGCGGCCAAAATCACCAATATTACTTTTATCGATTGTAACAGATACGGTAAATTGATCTCCGGCTTGTACTTTTTCGGGGATATTTGTGTTTACTGACACACTTCCAAAAATGGTTGTTAATATCAGTACAATCAGAAAGTTAAATGCTAATGCTAGCGATTTTAACATAAAATGGGTATTTTAGTCTCCAATAGGCAATAATAGGCATTTAATCAGTAATTTTAAAAAAAAACGACAAAAAAGTGCGCATTTATTGACAAACAGCATGTTTTTTATTTTTAGCGTCGCCCCTCAGGGGCAAAAAAGACAAAAAAGTATGCCTAAAATGCAAAACAGAAGCATGAGCTATTTGCGCATGCTTTCTGTTGTCTTTTGCATGAGTTATAGAAAGTTTCAAATTTATCGTGCAGCTATTGACTCGATCTCCACAAGTGCATCTTTTGGCAGGTTAGCTACTTCATAGGCAGCTCGTGCAGGGGGCTCATTTTCAAAAAATTCCGCATACACTTCATTCATGGCACCAAAGTCTGAAATATTTTTCAATAAAACAGTGACTTTAACAACGTCTTTTAATGTTAGCCCTGCTTCTTTGAGTATCGCTTTGGTGTTTTCCAGCGACTGTTTGGTTTGCTCCCTAATATTTTCAGACATTTGTCCATTTTCCGGATTAATTGGAAGTTGTCCGGAAATAAAAATCATTCCATTTGCTTCTGTGGCCTGGCTATATGGACCAATGGCTGCGGGTGCTTGATCTGTTGCAATTATCTTTTTCATTTTACAAAAATTTTAATTTGTTTGAACAATTGTTAAATATGATAAACGTTCGTACAAATGTAGTGATTTTTTTGCAGTTATTCGTTATTGCAACTCAAGGCAATTTACCCGTTAATAATTGGTGAAGGAATTAATCGACAAGTCTATCAGCTGAACGCAAACCTAACAATGCTAGAATATAGAAGATTCCGTAAAACGAAAATATGGTCAGCCTTGCTCAATACGCTTTATATCGCTAAATCTGCACTCCAACCAACAGAATATCATCGATTTGTTGGTTTTTCCCTTTCCAATCGATGATTGACTTTTGAATAATTTTCTTTTGTTCCTCCATGTTGTACATCTGGGCATCGAAAAGTACCTGTTTCAGTCGTTTTGTAAGGAATTTCTTATTTTTCTGGCCGCCAAACTGATCTACAATGCCATCGGAGAATATGTAGAAAGAGTCTCCGTCATTTATTTTGTAGGTATACTCGTTGAAAGATGCCATTGTGTTTCCGGAAATTGCACTTGTGATAGGGACTTTATCTCCCTTTTGCTCAATAAACTTTCCATTTTGAAATAAGAACAACGGACGGAGCGACCCGGCATAAGTCAGGGTTTCTGAGGCTTTATCGACCACTGCGAGCGCCACATCCATTCCATCGTTTGTTTGGGAGTCCATAGCACTATTTTTCAGCGAAATTTTTAACTTTCGATTCAGCTGTTTTAGTATTTCTGCCGGACGTGTTTCATTGTTTTGAATAATGATATTGTTGAGCAAATACGTACCAATGATGGACATAAAAGCTCCGGGAACTCCATGTCCTGTGCAATCGACAACTACGCAAATATATTTATCTTCGATGCGGTGAAACCAATAAAAATCGCCACTAACAATATCGCGTGGCATAAAAAGCACGAAGCTTTCAGGGAAAAACCGCGATATACTTTTTGCTGATGGCAATATGGCAGATTGAATACGTTTAGCATAATTCAAGCTATCGGTAATTTCGCGTTGTTGGAGCTCAACCTCCTTTCGACGTACAATAGCAAGGTTCTTCTGCATTTCGAAATCGCGCTGTTGTGTAATAATTTCTTGTTCGTAATTTTTTAGCCGCGTAATTTCGGTATCGATAGCTACTATATTTTTCAGCTCATTATCCTCAATAACAGGAGTCAAGGTGGTTTGGAACCATCGGCTTTGTCCATTAACCACAACCTGAGCTTCATATGTTACGGATTCACGCGTTTGAATAACACGAGCCACAACAGTCTCTATTTCATCATAAGAACTTATATCGCAAATCTGTATTTTATCATTCGACTCTTTATATTCTTTAAGTGTTTTTCCTAGTTGGCTTGAAAATGAAGTATTAAACCAAATTAAATTTCCTTTGGGGTCGAAAAGATAAATCACATTTTGGGTATTGGAAACGGCTAAATCGAGAATTTCTAACTCAAGATTCTGATCCTGAAGTATTTCTTTTTGAGTTTCCAATTCTTCTTTCTGAGCCTGCAGCTCTTCTTTCTGATACTCTAACTGCTCTGTTTGTACTGTTAGCTCTTCATTTTGCTGGTTAATTTCGGCTGTCTTTGCTTGTATTTTCTCACCCAAACTGTCATTAAAATGATGTAACCGTAAACGCAAAGCCTGAAAACGGCTAACAGCTCCCATCAACAAAATTCCGATGTGGGCTAAAAAGCTAAACTTAAAAATATATTGCGTAAAAAAAGAGTTCTCGAGCCATCCAACTTTATGTAACGCATCGATTGTAAAGCCTCCAAATAAGAAAATAGTGGACACTATAATGGGTAAAATTGTACTCTTTTTAAGATTTTCGGGTGTAATTGTGGGGAAAATGATGATGGGCAACCAAACAATTGTGTATATAGCAGTTAAAAAAAAGCTAACTTTAAAGGTAAATAGGTTTGAAATAATTATTAACATCACTATGGCCGATGTCAAATGCAATATTTTTGTTTTGGTGCGGTTTGAAAAGGCAATTTCAAGCTCTTTAAAGTATTTGATCATGAATAAATCGAACAGCACTACCAAAATGGGAATAACCATCAGAACCAAGCGCAACTGTAGTCCGGCGCCAATTCCTAAACCAAACTTAATAATAAACCCATCGCGTAAACTGAAATAGAGCAGCGTGAAAAACAGATAAACCAAGATAATTCTTGACAAACGCTCTTTGGACACAACATTCATTAACATAATTAGCAAAAGCAAAAAAAGAAGAATTCCATAAAAATTGCCGATCCAAAACGTTTCGAGGTATTCACTTTTCGCGCCGGCATTGTTTTCGTAAAAAGAAACAGGAATAATTCCGGGAGTATAGTCACTATTAACATGGAGTAAAAAAAGCGATTCGGTATCGGATTGAACCCTGATATCATACTTATAAGATCGCGAACTAAAGCGCTGAGGTAATTCTACGATTTTACTATGGTTGAGTTCGTAGAAATGGATTTCGTTTAACAGGCTGTAGTCAACTACTAATTTCCCGTGCAATGATTCTGCACCGGAGTTTTTCACACTTACAACCAACCAGTGTTCATTATCGGTAAGGCCAACATTCAAGTTTGTATTTGTAATTTCTTCGAACTTGTTGGGATATAATCGCTGTACATCTTGTGGCAAATAAATGTGCATACTATCTATAAACAAATAGTAATGCACTTCTGCCTGAGAACCAACTGCCGTTAGTGACAGTAGGAATGTAAAGAATGCAAAGAAACCGATTTTTAAGTGTGTCATATTTTTGACATTGTACGTGCAAATAGAAGAGCAAATTTATAAAACTTTTGCTCACTTGTGCTTTAATAACCTACTATCTGTACAAATATTTATTTGAAATATATCAGTTGATTTACTGACTTACGTCAATGATAAGATACCTTCGTACTATTATTCATTGCTTATATGCAATTCCGCAGGCATGCTGTAATTTTTATATTTATGGATTTTGTGGCATAAATAATAAAAAGAGAGAAAATTGAATACGCTTATCAAACGAAGATAATCTATAAAAGCAGAAAGGGCAATGAAACTAAAGTTCCAATGCCCTACTGATTAATATATATCTATGAATTATTTTTTCTTAAAGTTCTTAATTCCATCTTGCAGAAATTTCACAAATGCATCGGCATCTAAATTATAAGCCCTTGGGTCAACCAACGGTTTCTCGTTATGGTCGAGCAAAACGTAGTAAGGTTGCGCATTTACGTTATACCGTGTAATTTGAAAATCGGCATATTTTTTCCCCAAGGTATTTTTCAATTTTCCGTCGTATTCGCTGGTAAACCAGTCCTCTTCCGGAAGTTTCTTTTTATCATCCACATACAGGGCGATAATAACATACTCATCGCGAAGCAGTTGAAGAACTCGTGGATCTGACCATACATTGGCTTCCATTTCCCGACAGTTGACACATCCATGGCCTGTAAAGTCGATGAAAACAGGTTTATTTTGTGCTTTGGCACAAGCCATTCCCTGCTCATAATCGAAGTAACCATCGAGGCCGTGTGGCAAGTCTAAAAAGTCGCTATATTTTGGATCTTCGCAAGCCGAATTTTGGTCAGTCATACTAAATCCGGAGGTATTGGTTCCAGACGAAGCATATAGCTTTACGTTATTTCTTGTAATTTCATCGAGGCTAAAATCATGCGTCTTCAATGGTGGCAAATAACCCGAAAGGGCTTTGAGAGGTGCGCCCCACATACCTGGAATCATGTATACAACAAATGTAAATGTGGCTATTACCATTAAAAGTCTGGGAACACTTAAAAATTTCACATCTGAGTCGTGAGCAAATTTAATTTTACCCATTAGATAAAGCCCCATTAATGAAAATATTACAATCCACAATGCAATGTAAATTTCTCTATCGAGCAACCCCCAGTGGTAGGTCATATCTGCAACAGAAAGGAATTTCAACCCCAATGCTAATTCGAGGAAACCAAGAATAACTTTCACAGAATTGAGCCATCCACCACTTTTGGGGAGGTTTCTGAGCATATTGGGGAAAAAGGCGAAAAACCCGAAAGGCAGCGCAAAGGCTAAAGCAAATCCAAGCATACCAATAATTGGTTTTAGTATTTCGCCACCGGCCGATTCGACTAAAATGGCTCCCACAATAGGTGCGGTGCATGAGAATGAAACAAGAACAAGGGTAAGGGCCATGAAGAAGGCTCCTCCAACGCCACCACGATCGGCTTGTTTGTCTGATTTATTTACCATCCAGCTTGGCAAGGTAAGTTCGAACATGCCAAAGAAGGAAGCAGCAAAGAACCAGAAAATTAAGAAAAACAAAATATTAGGCAGCCAATGGGTACTCACCCAGTTGGCAAATGAGGGCCCAAGTGTTACAGCAACCACGGTACCAATAATTGTATAGATTCCAATAATTGATAAAGCAAAAATCAGAGCTTGGAATTTTGCTTTTGCACGATTATCTCCTGCGCTCATGAAAAAGCTAACAGTCATGGGTATCATTGGGAATACGCATGGTGTTAATATGGCAAGTAAACCTCCTATAAATGCAAGGAAAAAGAAACTTATCAGGTAGGTATTACCGGTAGAGCTTTCGCCGCTACCGGCGTCGGCTGTAGTTTGTGATGTTTCTTGAAATACAAAAGTGTGTGTTTCTTCGGTTGGTGGCAAGCACTGCTCATCGTCGCAGGCCATATATTCTAAAATAACAGTAACTGAATCAGAGACATCGCTAATTTCTACGATTTGCGAAAAAACAGCTTCATTAGCGTAATATCGGGTCATTACGCCGGCTATTTGGTCAATTTCTTCTAGCACTTCGGAGTGTCTGTTTATGGAATCGACCAGGTTAACATTTTTGGAGGTTTCAAAATCGAAAACTGTTGGCAATGATATATTTCCGGCTGGGAGCCGTGTATCGTACAAATGCCAAGTATCGTCTATTGAAGCCTTAAAGAACAGCTCGTAGGTGTTCTCGCTAAGTTTGTTTTTTTCAAACGACCACTTTACGGGCTCAAGAATTTGCGCAAAAATGGTAACGGGTAGAAGCAAAACTGCTATTAAAAACAGTCTTCGGAGTTTTAGTTGCATAATACAATGTTTTGAAATTCATTATTAAACTGTTATAAAACAGTTTAGCCATGCAACAAAAACCATGCAATTAAATGTTGAGCATGTTCCCTTTAGCGTCGAAAAAATTGTATTCCATATAGGTATAGGACTGATCGGGTTTGATTGTCAGGCGTTTTCTATATTTCAACTGCCACAATCTTTTTTTGCTTAAAACACCCTTTGTAAGGTAGGCATGTAAAAACGGATGAACTCTCAGTTCGATAGTTTTAACCGGTTTTTTCAGTTGACCGTATCGCACCTTATCTTGTATTTCTTCGACAATAAGTACAGGTGGTTGTATTTCTCCGGTTCCTTTACAGGTGGGGCACGATTCTATGGTATTGATATTTGTTTCCGGACGTACGCGTTGTCTGGTAATTTGCATTAAGCCAAACTTACTCAAAGGCAGTATGTGATGTTTTGCTCTGTCTTTGCTCATTAGTTGCTTCATATAATCAAACAACTGCTGCTTGTGTTCATTTTTCTGCATGTCGATAAAGTCGACAACAACAATACCTCCCATATCGCGCAAGCGCAACTGACGAGCGAGCTCTTCGGCTGCCAGCATATTTACATCGATGGCATTGTCTTCCTGATTGGTGGCATCTTTATTTCTGTTTCCCGAGTTCACGTCGATAGAGTGCAAGGCTTCGGTATGCTCAATAACCAGGTAGGCACCTTTTTTCATCGGCACAGTTCTTCCGAAATTACTTTTGATTTGTTTTGTAATTTGATATTCATCAAAAATGGAAGCTTTGCCGGTGTACAACTTTACAATTTTTTGCTGGTCGGGAGAAATATTCCCAATGTAGCTTTTAATTTCTTTGTACACATTTTCGTCGTTAACGTAAATGTGGTTAAATGAATCGTTAAGTATATCGCGCAAAATAGCTGTTGTGCGACTAACTTCGCCCTGAACGAGTTTGGGTGGACGTGCTTTTCGTAATTTGAATATTGACTTTTCCCAAATATCAACGAGCTCTCTTAGTTCGGCATCGAGTTCAGCAACACGCTGTTTTTCAGCCATTGTGCGAACAATTACACCATAATTACGGGGTCTGATAGAGTTAAGCAGGTTTTTAAGCCGCACTTTTTCTTCGTTTTTACTAATTTTTTGAGAAATAGAGACTTTATCTGAAAATGGCATCAGCACCAAATTCCGACCGGCAATAGAAATTTCGCTTGTTAAGCGAGGTCCTTTTGTAGAGATGGGTTCTTTGGCAATTTGGACAATAATTTGTTGTCCCCCTTTGAGCACATCAGAAATTTTACCATTTTTATCGATATCTTTCTCGCGTTTGAAACGACTTAATGGGGGCAGTGGCTTTGACTGCAATGCAATTTGCAGGTATTTTGCCATCGATTTGAATTGTGGCCCTAAATCCAGGTAATGAAGAAATGCGTCGCGCTTGTGCCCAACATCGACAAAAGCCGCATTTAATCCGGGTACAATTTTTTTAACGCGTGCTAAATAAATATCGCCAACGGTAAATCTACTATTGGCCGATTCTTTATTTAATTCAACAAGTCGTTTATCTTCTAAAAGTGCTATAGATATCTCATCTGACGAAACATCAATGTATAATTCCTTATGGCTCATTATATTATCAATAATACAATACTAGTAGGGTAAAACTAAGAACCTAAAGAACAAATGCTCTTTAGGTTCAGGTTCTTTAACAATCAAGATAAGTTATTTCTTCTTCTTGTGTCTGTTTTTTCTTAAACGTTTTTTACGTTTGTGGGTTGCCATCTTATGACGTTTCCTCTTTTTTCCACTTGGCATAATCCTAAAATTTAATTATTTAACTTTCACGTTCTCTTTCACTGTGGTAACAAAACTTTTCGAAGGTTTAAACGCCGGAATATAATGTTCCGGAATAATAATCGTCGATTGCTTCGAAATGTTTCTTGCTGTTTTCTGTGCGCGTTTCTTAACAATAAAACTGCCAAAACCTCTCAGATAGACGTTATTTCCTTTTTCTAACGAGCTTTTTACAGTCTCCATCATAGCTTCAACCGTCTTCTGAACGGTTACTTTCTCAATTCCGGTGTTTTTTGAGACCTCATTTACGATATCTGCTTTCGTCATTGCTAAATCTTTTTATTATCAATTAATTACATGTTCAATTTTAAACGGACTGCAAATATAATTCTTTCATTTCAAAATAAGAAAGATACGGCATTTATTTTTTAATTAATCGCTTTCAAATGGCTTCATATTTGCTTAAAGGCCAGCATAATTAATATGTAGAACCATTTCGATATGCGAATATATTGCAAAAGTAGCATTATTTGGGTAATAATATTTTCTCACAGAAGATTATTCTCAAATTTTTATTCCTTGCACATCACCAAATAGTTCTACAATGGCAATAGCCGACTAAGAATTAATGAAAATGACAAACAACCTATTAATATGGTATAAGGAAAATGCCCGCGATTTGCCCTGGAGGCAAAATCCGAATCCGTTTTTCATCTATTTATCAGAAATAATTCTCCAACAAACCCGCATTGAGCAAGGCTTGGCCTACTATCACCGGTTTATTAATCGCTTCCCCACCATTACCGATCTGGCAAATGCAAAACCGGAAGAGGTATTAAAACTTTGGCAAGGGCTTGGGTATTATTCGAGAGCGCGCAACTTGCATAAAACGGCCCAAATTATACGTGACACCCGGACGGGCGTATTCCCAACGACTTACGAAGCCTTATTAAAGCTCCCCGGAGTAGGCCCTTACACAGCAGCAGCCATTGCCTCCACAGCATTTGGCAAAATTGTGCCGGCAGTAGATGGAAACGTAAAACGGGT
>JAWOEM010000546.1:0-3993 GCA_046482785.1 Salinivirgaceae bacterium | reverse complement strand
GAAAGTGGGGGCTCATTTCGTTTGTATAATTTGCATTGTACCCCAAAAGTTCTGTAGCTCCTCTATTCCAAAACGTTATTTTTCCATGTTGCATCGCAAAAATACATTCTTGAACATTCTCTATAATTGCGGCTCGGAATGATGCCTGTTCTTGCAGTTCCGATTCTTTTGTCTGATCTAATGCCGATACGCGAATATAGCGCTCGGTAGTTTCAATTGCCTTCGCAGATAAATGGACTACTCTTATTCTGTTTTGCTTGTCTACCAGCCGAACTTGAAGTTCTCGTGTAGGGCTGTCTTTGGTTAGCGTACGAAATAGAAAGTAAATATCATCCTGATTATTCGGATGGATAAATTGCTTTAATGTAGCAGTTGGCAGCTCTGTATTGGTGATTCCGAAAAGAATAAGCGCCTTTTGGTTCGCACGTATAAAGCGCTGATGCCGGTCAATCATAAAATAGGCAATGGGAGCATGGTCGAATAAGTCGATATATTCGTTGCGTTGCTCAGCATATTCCAGTTGTGTTTCCTGTAGTTGCTTATTCTGCTCTTCAAGTTCTATTTGGTATATACTCAACTCTTCAAGCAGGTTGTTCACGTCGCGACTAACGTCATTCGATAGCGTAATTCCTCGCTTTTTAAATATTTCTTCGGCTTTTTTGCGAAGGTTTTCCCGATTTTTGTCCGGAACTTCCATGTAAAACTGCTATTTGATTATAAGTTGAATACCCATTTAAACTTATGCCCGTTTTGTGAGCAATGTGTTTCAAACAATTACTCAAATATAGAAAAAAAGTAACAGATTGTATTTCATATTGGCTTTTATTGACTTGATATTCAAATCCCGAAATAGTAATTCTTCTATTTGCAGATTTTTGGTTGATTTATGTGCAATATTTTGGTGTTGGAATTCGGACAATTGTTCCGATTTTTTATCGAATCTAAAGGAAAGTTTTTATATTTAGTGCGTTCTTTAGTATAATCGTCCACAACAAGAATTAACTTTTATGAACGGAACCGTACTTATAGTTGATGATAATCCCATAAACATTCAATTAATTGCAAGCGTAATAGAAGGGTGTGGTTTTGAATTGGAGTTTTCTACGTCGGGTAAAGATGCCATTGAGTTTTTGGAAGAGCGAAAATTCGACCTTATTTTAATGGATATAATGATGCCGGAGATGAGTGGATATGAGGCGTGTGAGAAGATTAAAGAAAACAAGCGTAATCGCGATATCCCAATTATTTTTCTTACCGCAAAAGTTGATGAAGAAAGCATTCGAAGAGCTTTTCAAGTGGGTGGAGTCGATTATATTACCAAACCCTTTAATTCCGATGAGCTTGTTGCCCGCGTAAAAACGCATGTCGAATTAAAACATAGACGTATACGGTTAGAAGAAACGGTAAAAGACCGCACCGAAGAGCTACGCATTGCCAATGAGGAACTAACCAAAGCAAATAATGAACTTCAGAAACTCGAAGATGCAAAAAACGAGTTTATCAATATTATAAGTCATGAAATTCGTACACCGCTTAATGGAATAGTTGGGCCGGTTCAACTGCTTAATATGGATAACAAAGATGCTAAAATGGAGTCGCGACTGAAAATCCTTAATGAATCGGTAGAGCGATTGGAGGCTTTTTCGAAACGAATGATTCTCATTAGCGAATTGCGCTCGGGAAGGTATAAAGGTCGCGTTTCTGATATTAATATGGAACCTTTTTTAGCAAAACTCGTTTCTGATTTTACAGATGTGATAAACGAGAAAGAGCTGCGTGTTGAGTCAATATTTTTGGGCGATCCGGTTTTTAAAACCGATGCATATTTGGTTGAGCAGGCTTTGATTAATTTAATGGACAATAGTTTTCGCCTTTCCAAAACAGGAGGGACGGTAAAAATTACTATTCACAACGTTGAAGATGAAATGTTCCTATCGGTTGAAGATGAGGCCGGAGGTATGAGTAAAAAGCAACTGGAGCAGGCGTTTAAGCCATTTGCACTCGATGGTAAGTTTGTCGATAAAAATATAGGTTTAGGCCTCTATTTGGCTCAACGAATCGCACAATGGCTAAACGCCAAACTCGAGATACAAAACACAAAACATGGAGCATTAGTAAAAATGATTTTTAACTGATGGCCTGGTTGTAATTTAACCTGTTGTCGAAATATAAGCTAATGATTATGATAAAAGTAAACCTTAAGAAGAAGCTGTTAATTTTAGTTGGTTTTCCGGTAATTTTAATTGCGTTGGTCGGCATTTTTTACATTTCGGTGAAATTAACCGAAGAGGGAGAGCGCGGCCTGAAAGATAAAAGTACAGCCATTTTATCGCGCTTAGAGGCAGTGCGTACATTTGTAGCAACCCAGGGGGCGTTAGGTAAAACCGTAGAAGAAATGAAGGAAAAATACCCTGATGGAAGAATTCCTGAACATGAAAAGGAACAGGTACTAAAGCAGGTGCCTATTATTTCGGCAATGCGCGTAGGAGCAGATGGTGCTGCCCAGGAAAACTATAAATTCAGGGTTGTATCGGATAATCCGCGAAAACCAGAAAATAAGGCTTCTGGTGTTGAGAGTGAACTTATTGACCGATTTAAGGACGGCAATCAAAAAACCATTGTTTACGAGCATACCGAGGAGAATGAAATGTGGGTAGCACGTGCCGTATATTTAAGTGAAGCGCAAGGTTGCTTAACTTGCCACGGTGCTCCATCTACAAGTCCATGGGGCAATGGAAAAGATATTTTGGGTTACCCAATGGAAAATTGGAAAGATGGCCGCTTGCATGGCGTATTTATTATAAAATCAGATCTTACACCGGTACAGCAAAATATTCAAAGCGCCATTTGGAGTATTGGTCTCTGGGGCCTAGTAATTGTAGCCATTGCACTTATCATTGGGGCTTTTTATGTACAACGAATTATTGCGGTTATTAGTCAAATTCGAACGGTTAGCCAAAAAGTTTCGGGAGGCGATTTACGACCTCGTGTAAATATAACAAGTGACGATGAGTTGGGCGATTTGGCCGGGTTTATTAATAAAATGGTCGATTCCGTAGTGAATGTATTTACAAATGTGAAAGAAGCTGCCCAAGAGCTCAATAACGCTGCAGCAGAAATTTCGTCGAGTTCAAGCAGTATTTCGGAAGGAGCGCAACGGCAGGCTGCACAATTCGAAGAAATTTCCGGGTCGGTGCAAAGCACAGCCGATAGCTCGGGTGGCGCCAGTTCGGTGGCCAAAGAATCCAATAGCGATGCCAAACAGGCAAGTCAGGGAATGGCCGAGCTGAAAGATGCCATGCAGAAAATTCATAAAAGCAGTCTCGAAATAGAGAAAACCATCGATTTACTTCGTAATATTTCGTTTCAAACCAATTTACTAGCATTAAATGCCGGAGTAGAGGCAGCTCGAGCCGGGCAGCACGGGAAAGGCTTTAGTGTGGTTGCAAAAGAGGTGAAAAATTTAGCTAACCAAAGCGATGAATCGGCCAAAGAAATTGCAGAAATCATCCGCGAAAGCGTTATGTTTGTTGAGCAAGGAGTGAAACTTACAGATGAGGCCGAAGAGCGGATCCTGTCATTATTTTTATTTTTGACTTTAACGTTAACAAAATGGCTTCTACTCAAACCAAGTTTTACTATATGATGAAAATATTTATAAAAAGCCTTATTATTTTCATTTGTATTCTGACTTATCAAGCTTTTGTATGCTTTATCTTCATCAAGTACAATATCATTATAAAATATTTGTTTTTTATATTCTTCGAAATTTTTTAAAATGATTTGAAGTATATTTTGCATATTATCTACAAAAGGCTTTTTTCTATTCTTTTTTATTTCAAAATCTTCATAATTTATAGTTGTGAAATAATCCAAAAAATGATTTACAATCATTTTTGTCTGAGGAACATTAGAGTATATACTTTCAACCAAATCATCTTTAATTCCCGTAGTTATATCATGCTCACTTAACGGAACACTAATATCTTTATT
>JAWOEM010000504.1:0-5141 GCA_046482785.1 Salinivirgaceae bacterium | reverse complement strand
GCGACGATGAAAATTGCTGCCAGCGGCCTTCTTCGGTGGGGCGTTTTAAGTTCTGCATCGCGTTAAGCGTATGCCAAATAGCTCCTGCGGTTAAGGGTGGCTGGTTGTATGTTTCGTAGTTTGGTGTGTAGTTTCCCAAGTGCAGCGAGTGGTAGTTGTCTTTTAGGTATGCGCCCGAAAGTCGGGTGTAGTTGAGTAACGTGCGCCCCATGGCTGCGTACATGCCTGTTAATTCGAAAAGTGTTGCGTCGGCTCCGCCCAGAATTAGTGAGAGGCCGTAGTGCGATGAGGATTTGTTTAACGACTGCATGCCCAATTCTTTTAGCCGACTATGGAAATTGCTGGTTGTAAATGTACGGAGCAAACGAACCATGGGAACATTGAGGGAGCGCGAAAGGGCTTCATCTGCCGAAATGGCTCCAAAATATTGGTTGCTGTAATTCTTGGGGCTGTAGCCTGCATAATTTATCGGAAGGTCTGTGAGCAATTCGTGGGGTGTAATAATGCCCTTGGTAAGGGCTCCGGCATACAGGAAGGGTTTGAGCAGCGAGCCGGTACTTCGAATCGATTGTATAACGTCGACATGTGATCCGTGCATTTTTTCTTTGCCGGCATTGCCAATGTAACCAATTATTTTGCCTGAACCTGTTTCGGCTACTACAATGGCAATATTCCGTATCATTTGCGTGGCGTACTGTTTTTGGTATCGGTTGGCCAATCGCTCCAGTCGGTGCTGTATACCCGGGTCGATGCCGGTGGTGTAGCGTCTGTTGGCTTTTGCAGGGGCAATGTGTTCGATGTGTTGCGACAAATGCGGCAATTCGCGCGGCATGGAATAGAATTTTTGCGGTAACTCTTCTTCCAGCGCCAGCGCACAGGTTAGCGTATCGATGATACCCTTATTTTGCAGTTTATGCAAGAGTCTGTCGCGCTTCGATTTAAGTAAGTGATGATTTTTTCCGGGATAGATCATGGAAGGGGCATTGGGTAAAACGGCCAGCAGAGCGGCTTCGGCCCACGATAAATTGGCCGGACTGCGTCCAAAGTATCGCCATGCGGCAGCTTCCATGCCCACAATGTTGCTCCCGAAAGGTGCATGCGCAGCCCAAAGCCTGATGATTTCTTCTTTTGTGTAAAGTGTTTCCAGCCGCAAGGCAATGACCATTTCCAGTGCCTTTTCGGCAAATGAGCGGGGCGCATGGGGGCGGCCTAATCTTGTCAGTTGCATGGTAAGCGTAGAAGCACCGCTGGCGATTTTTTGCTCCCGAATGTTTTGTACAATAGCGCGCCCCAAAGCCCGTATGTCGATGCCCATGTGTGTGTAGAAGCGTTTATCTTCAAAAGTAATTATGGCTTGCTTCAGCTTATCGGGAACCGACGTTTCTGGTGAAAAACGCCATTGCTCGTCGGCGGCAAGTGTGGCGTTCAGGAGTGTGCCATTTTCGGCAAATATCAGTTGTGAGTAATTTTCCGAATAGGTAAGTAGTTTGTGCGATTGAAAAAAAAGTATCACAACGATAATGGTTGCAGAGATAGCAAAAAGCATCCGCATAAGCGTACGATCAATCATTTTTAATGATAATGATATGCGCTTAAATTGCTTTTTGTATTTTTGCCAAAGTTGAATGCGTTGCATGATAAACAAAAATACAGTTTATCAGGTCACGAAGATGCATTTTATGCTACCTAAATTTCGCAAGGATTTAATTTTTCAAGGTTAAAATCCTTGCGGAATTTAGGTTAATCCCGATTTAGAAAATCACTTATTAGGGTGTAGGATGAAGCCAAATGAGATGATTTACTTAATCGAATTGAGTCTGGCTTAGCTTGACGAGCTAAACGCAGTTAATTTGCAAGGAATACAAAGATATATTGTGTAATTTTTTGCGGATTTTGGGTGCTACAAAAAAACATGGGCAGGTTACATTCCATAAATGAAAGTTTAAAATTATAATAAGCAGATGAACATGAAATTTATTTATAACAGGTTAATGGGTATTTCGCTTTTGTTGATGTTTTTGGTTGGGTGTAACGCTGACCAAAAAGATCGAACGGTAAGAGTACGTAAGAAAGCTGTCACCGCAAGGGAACACATACAACTTAAATTACCGCGTGCCAATACACGAATTGCTACCGGCGAACAGTTGCAGGTGGCGTGGCATGTTATTGATTCCACTGTTGTGGATAGCGTTTTGTTGCACGTGGCGGGCAAGCCATTTGGTTTGGTAGCAAGCGGGCAGCATGTAACTTTGCCGCTGTATTTGCCGGTAGGCATGCAACCTGTTGTGCTTAAGAGTTATGCAAATGGTAAGGTACGGTCGACGCATCAAACCATTGAGCTTATTTCCGGCGTAAAACCCAAGCAGAGCAAGGCAAAAATTTTGCGCGAATTGCCGCACGATACACGTGCCTACACGCAGGGACTGGAAATTGTGGGAGGCTTTTTCTACGAAAGTACCGGTCAGTACAAGGAGAGCTCTATGCGAAAAGTCGATATTGAAAGCGGGAAGGTTATCAAAAATATTAGTCTTCAGGACGATGAGTTTGGCGAGGGCATGACCATTTTTGGTGAGAATATTTACCAACTCACCTGGCAATCGAATGTGGGGTTTGTGTACGATTTGGCTACGTTTAAGTTGGTTCGCGAGTTTACTTATCCAACGGAAGGTTGGGGATTAACGCATAATGATGAGCATTTAATTATGAGCGACGGCTCGCACTACTTATATTTTTTAGATGCCGATTATTTTACCGAAGTGCATAAAGTGGCTGTTTACAATAATGACGGGCCGGTGCGACGTCTCAATGAATTGGAATTTGTCAATGGAAAAGTGTTGGCCAATATTTATGGAGCCGATCATATTGTAATTATCGATCCGGCTACCGGTATTATGGAACATCGGGTCGATTTGAGTAACTTGAAAAAGGCAGCTAAGTTACCACGTACAGCAGATGTGCTTAACGGTCTGGCGTGGGATGCCGAAACTAACAAGCTGTACGCTACGGGTAAGTACTGGCCTGTGATGTTCGAAATTGGTGTGAAAGGAATTAATCAATAAGAATGCTGACCTTGGAGGTTGGCGTGTTATACATGTTTTGCGAATAGCAATTAAAAAACGAACCAATGGAAAATGAGTGTAAGGCCATAAAAACGGCCTATTTCAGTATTTTTGGAAATGCCGGATTGGCATTGGTTAAGGGAATTGCGGGTATTTTGGGTAATTCGTTTGCTTTGGTTGCCGATGCCATTGAATCGACCACCGATATTTTTTCATCGTTGCTGGTTTTGTTTGGGCTGAAATATGCTCAAAGGCCTCCCGATAAAAACCATCCGTATGGACATGGAAAGATTGAACCGCTTATTACGTTCGTTGTGGTGGCATTTTTGGTTACATCGGCTACCATTATTGCTATTCAGAGTATACAAAATATTCAAACACCACATGAAATGCCCGAACCGTGGACTTTGCTCGTGTTGTTGGGTATTATAGCATGGAAAGAGGGTTCCTATCAGGTGGTGATACGTAAGAGCAAAGAATTGAAAAGCTCATCATTAAAGGCTGATGCGTGGCATCATCGGAGCGATGCCATTACTTCGGTGGCTGCATTTATCGGTATTTCCATTGCGCTGCTGCTTGGCGAGGGGCACGAAAGCATCGACGATTGGGCGGCGCTTTTTGCTGCTGCACTGATTTTATATAACAGTTACCGTATTTTTAGACCTGCACTGGGCGAAGTAATGGACGAATCTGTGTACGACGATATGGTTGATGAGATACGTGCAATTGCCCGAGAGGTGCAAGGTATTAAAGAGACTGAAAAGTGCTATGTGCGAAAAGCCGGAATGAAGTACCACTTGGATTTGCACGCATGTGTGGATGGCGAAATTTCGGTTACCGAAGGGCACTTTTTGGCGCACAGATTAAAAGACACGTTGAAAACCCGCATTCCCATGTTGGGGGAGGTGCACATTCATATTGAACCTTTTAATCGCAAGTTTGCGCAGCGTTAATGTGTAGGTAGTCATGTTTTTTTCTGTTCTCCAATTTTGAGGAGCAACTAAATTGTTACGTTTGGCATTGCCGCATATTTAGCCCAACACCGTTTTTTCTCGGCTAAAAGGGTGTGTTGGTGAAGCCAGAACGCCCTTGTTCTTAAATCCCCAGTTTATGTTTTAGTGAGTTTATTTGGGTGTCCCACAATTCTATAGAGCCTTCTTTATCGTCTTCGTCGGCAAAATCGGTTATAAGTAGAGCTGTTTCGCCGGTAAGGTCGTCTTTACGAATTTTAAATTCGAAGTAGGGCTGGTTTTCTTTTTCATCGGTTTGGTCTTCGAGCCATTGGAAACGGACAAACTCAGGGTTTTTTCGCGTAAGGAGTTCGGCTTTTTGTTCAAAGTCGTCCCAAACGAAGGTAAAGGTTTTTTCGTTCACGTATACATCATCGGCAAACCATTCTGAAAGGCCGCTGGCAGTGCTTAAACGATAATAAAGAACATTAGGAGCAGAGTTGAAAGAATATTCGAGTGTATATTTTGCTTTTGTCATATTCGGTAATTTATTTGTTTTCATTGCAATATAGAAAATTTCTCCGATTAATAATACTCAATGGCGAAAAAATATTTATTTTTTTTATGAATTGCTCTTGCAATAAAAGAATAGTTCTTTATATTTGCACCCGCATTAGGAAAACGGCGAGATAGCTCAGCTGGTTAGAGCGCATGATTCATAATCATGAGGTCCCCGGTTCAAGTCCGGGTCTCGCTACAAAAAAATGAAGCCATTTACAATGAAAATTGTAAATGGCTTTTTTTTATACCTATACATGCTATACAAGGAAGGTGTATTTGTGGGGATTTTAAATTTAACCCAACTTGAAAAAATTAAGCTAAAAATCAAATGAAGTAAAAAAAAAATATTTTCATTAATTATTGAATATCAGACAAATAAGGCAAATCCTAGAACATTGATCATGATCGTAAAATATTGACATAGAGCAACTTTGTGATCACATTGTTTTTTTTGGTAGTCCCCCATAGGATTTGTTTATTTAATTAGGTTTCGTATATTTACGGCATGTCTATAAAAAAATTAAAAAGTAGAATCGGCACAGAATTAAAACAAAAGTAGGCTCCCAATTGT
>JAWOEM010000481.1:0-4439 GCA_046482785.1 Salinivirgaceae bacterium | reverse complement strand
GCTACAAGAGCAAAAAGTTACCAGTAACAATTATGGTAGTTTTCACGGAATGTTTCAAATACCCGAGCAAACCCGCCCCGGAACAATGCTAATTCGCACACCTTATGGCAGTACCGGAGTGGAAATTCAATACTATAAACGTCCGTCATTTAATGTTGAGTGGAGTGAAAAATCTGAGTTAGTGCGTCCGGGTGAAAGAGTTAAACTTCCTTTGAAAGTGGAATCGTATGCAGGTGCTGCCATTGCCAATGCTGCGGTGAAAAGCACCATAACGGTATCGTCGTCATTTTTTAGGCATTGGAACTTTTTTAGTAATGATCAGCTAGTAGCTACACACACCGATACTACGAATAATGCAGGACAGGCTACCGTGGCGTTTTCTTCGCTTGCAAACGACGATGCACAACGCTACACCATTAAAACCACAGTAACCTTGCCCGATGGTGCTTCGCGCGAATTTGTCAAACATTTTACCGTGGCACCGAATCCGCTGGTAGTGCAGTTATCCGATAATTCCAATGTGCTCGTTAGTGGCCAATTGCCTAACGTAACGGTTGAAGGTATTAATGGTGAAACGGTAACAAGTGAGATGACATTAGCTATTCGTCAACTCGAAACCAGCGGCGATTACTTTTATGAGGCTTCGGTTGGAAAGGCTGACACTGTTTTGGTGAACGAAGCACGATGGAAGGATAATTTTCCGGGAATGGCTTGGCACAACTCTTTAGACCCGTCTACATTAAACGTGCGTGAAACAATTTTTGAGCATTCGGCTCCGGCAGATGAACTAAAACTGCCTGAATTGGAAATGGAAGAGGGGTGGTACGTGTTCGAATTTCGTATTGCCGATACGGTAAATTCACGGTTTTATCGGCAGATTTCGAACTTGAACGAAAACAAATGTCAATTGCCCACACCTTTAACTTTGGTGGTGAATAAAAAGAAGATTTTGCCAGGCGAAACGCTTGAAATACAGTTGATTAGTGAGTTTGAAAGCGGAAGTATTTATTTGCTAATAAGCGATAAAAAGGACGAAATTCTTTCTGAGACGATTAAAATTAAAAAACGTAAGGCGAAAATAACGTTTGAACCAAAGCAAGCACACGAAGGAGAAATAAAAATTGAAGCTGTGCTGGTGCGTAATGGTCAGCTTTTTAGCGAAGAATGTAGCGTTACAGTTACACCTGTAAGTCGTTTAATTGCTGTCGAATTTGAAACAATACGCGATGAAATGATACCCGGAACCGATGAGACCGTTTTGGTAAAACTGGTGAAAGATGGGAAGGCAGCCGAAAAAGCAGAAATTTTGGCATCCATGTACGATATGTCCCTCGACGCATTTGCGCCGTTCAAGTGGAATAAGCCTTTCCAAATGCAATACGGATCGTATCGTTCGATTCGCGGATTAGGCTTTCAAATGATCAATCATTACACCGGACGAAACATGCCACCCACGCCTAATTATTCACCAAACTGGACACTTACCACGCTATTTAGCAAATATTCAGGTGGAGGCACAATGCGTCCACAAATGATGGTGCGCGAAGCAAGTAAAAATCAGGTTCAAGCGCAGAGAGATGGCGATGGCATTAAAGATGAACAGAAAACCACCGAAGATAAAGCTCCCGAAACTACTGTTGATAATGTTAATGTGCGTACCAATTTTAACGAAACGGCATTTTTCTATCCTAATCTTTATGCCGATAAAAACGGGCAGGCAACAATAAAATTTCAGGTGCCCGAAAGCATGAGCCGATGGAAATTACAGGTTTTGACTCACGATGAGCAAATGGCTTTAGGCTACGCAAAACACGAAATTGTTACGCAAAAGCCCATTATGGTCATGCCTAACCGATTGCGTTTTGTGCACCATGGCGATGTTGTAACCATGCAGGCAATGGTATATAATCAGACCGATAGCGCACTAACAGTTAAGCCCTATGCGAAAGTGAATGATCCGATTTCCGGCGATGCTATCGATGTAAATATTGGCAATACGGAAATTACTGTTAAAGGCGGAGCAAGTGCATCTTTTGACTTTTCATTTACGGTTCCGGAAAACGGTTCGGTGCTCACTTACCAAGTGGGCGGGAAAAGCGGAATGTATTCCGATGGCGAAAAGCATATGGTGAAGGTATTGCCATCGCGTCAGCAAATCGTTAATTCCATGGTGGTGTGGAACAAACCACAGCAAACGAAAGATTATACCTTTCAATCTGTCGAAAAACTTAACAGCTCTACTGCACTTAATCATAGTTTAACTTTTGAGCTTACTACGAACCCTGTTTGGATGGCCATAAAAGCCATGCCGGCGGTTTACAATAGCGAAAATAAATCGGCTTTGCAATTGGCTAAGAATTTTCATGTTGTAGCACAAGCAAACAATTTAATAAGGAAGTATCCGGAAATAAAGCAAGTTTTTGAAGTATGGCAAAGGGCTCAGCCCGAGGCTCTTTCTTCTGCCATGAAGGATAATAACGATTTGCGCAGTTTGCTTTTGGGAGAAACACCGTGGGAAACTATAGCCGATAATGAGGAGCTGCAACACAGTGTGTTAATGGAAATGCTTAATCCGAATTTTGTGCACGGAAATATGCAAAGCGCAATTGCTGCATTGCAAGAGCAACAAAATGAAAGCGGAGCTTTTAGTTGGCGAGCGGGTATGCGTGCGTCGTACTATTTTACTTTACAAACTACGTGGCAACTTTCGCAAACGCTTGATTTAAAAGATGCAGATAAGTTTGGAGCAAAGCAATTAGTTGAAAAAGCGTTAAACTACCTCGATATGAAAATCGAACAGCGGTATAGCGATATTATTCAGTACAATACCGATACGGCAAATTATGTTACCTCTATTGATGTAATGCGGTATTTACTCATAAAGAAGAATGTAAGGCCAGAAGTTGTATTAACTACCGATGCGGAAAAGTTTTTTTATCGGCATTCGCAATTGTACGAAAAAATGCACTTGCAACAATTAACCCAGTCGGGTGCGGTGGCAAAAGCCTACGACGATGAAAAATATGCCAAATTAATTATCGACCGATTACGCGAACAGGCCGTAATTAATCCCGATGATGGAATGTTTTGGCGCGAAAATATCCGGGGATGGAACTGGTATGAGGCGCCCATACAAACTCAGGCACAAATAATTGAGTTTTTCCATGATATGGGACAATCAATCGATGAAATTGAAGCCATGAAACTTTGGCTGATAAAACAAAAGCAAGGGCAGGCATGGAACAATGCCGATGCTTCGCTTAGTGCTGTTCGTGCGCTTCTGGGCACAGGTAAAAACTGGGTAGACGCTAAAAATACTGTTATAGTAACAATTGGCGATTTAGAGCTGAATTCGAGTAATTTGGCACAAGAAGCCGGTAGTGGCTACTTCCGCCAAAACATTGACACACCTAAACCCAATATGCAAAACATTTCTGTTAAAAACAATGGCAAAACACCAATTTGGGGAGCTGTGTATCACAAATATACAGAGGCTTTTGAAAATATTGAACCTTGGCAAGATGAATTGTCCATAAAACGTGAACTTTTAACTGTGCATAAAAAGGATAAAATAACCGATACAGCACCTTTAACCGCCGACCAGGAGTTGAATGTAGGCGATCGGGTGCAGGTTCGGCTTACTATTAAAAGCAAGCGAAAGCTCGACTATGTGTATGTTGTAAGTCCACATGGCGCATGTTTCGAGCCAGTTGACCAATTGAGTGGATATCGGTACTTGGGTGGTTTGCACTATTATGCCGAAAGTCACGATAACGAAAAACGGTATTTCATCGATCGGTTAGACAAAGGAACATTTGTAATACAATACGAATTGTTTGTAGAACGCTCGGGAACATATAATGCCGGGGCAGTTGAAATACAATCGGCCTATGCACCGGAGTTTGGAGCGCACAGTAGCGGATACAGGATTACGATATCGAAATAATAAATTGTCGTGCATTATTTAAAGGGAGGCTTATGCAGGGTAAGACTCCCTTTTTCACTATTTGTACATAATCGAATGCCATTTTAGCATAACTTTTCTATTTTTGTAACCAATATGAAAATAAATGAGCTATTTACACAGCAAAAGCGGACATTCTCTTTTGAATTTTTCCCGCCAAAAGATTATCTAACAGCAGTTAAGTTCGGTATAAATGCCGGGCAATTAATGAAATTAAATCCTTCTTTTGTTTCCATAACCTATGGTGCCGGCGGCTCTTCGCACAATCACACGTTCGATTTGGTGAATTTTTTCCAAAACGATTTGGGATTCAATTGCATGGCACATTACACGGTATTGGGCGCTACACGTGAAAAAATTGCCTACGATATGCGTACTTTACAGGATATGGGAATAGAAAATGTAATGTTATTGCGCGGCGACCCACCCAAAGGTAGCGATACCTTTCCACCTAACGCCGATGGGTTTAATCACG
>JAWOEM010000465.1:0-7606 GCA_046482785.1 Salinivirgaceae bacterium | reverse complement strand
GCGTTATTTACTATCTCTGCGTTTGCCAATATGCTTGGATTGAATATTTCATCAGCATTTAACTCGGCAGTTACCATCTACATCATGATTCCTTTGTTGATGATTCCCCAAATGGCTCTTGGTGGTGCAATGTTTAGTTTCGATAAATTAAACAGGAATATTAGTAGCGTCGATAAAGTTCCAATTATTGCCGAGTTCATTGCTACACGCTGGTGCTACGAAGCATTAATGGTACGTCAGTTTAAAGACAACGAGTTTGAGAAACATTTTTATGAGATCGATAGGGCAGTCAGTATAGGAAGTTATCGAGGAACAAAGTGGACAGAGGAGGTTGAAAAACGTGTTGATGTGGCGCTTCAAAGTGTTCAGTCGAATAATGATAGCATAATAGAAGCTTCTCAAGATGTGTTCGAATTGCTTCGGTATGAACTGAACCGAGAAAATACTCGGAATCAAAAAATTAAATTTCCAAATGTTGAACGTGTCTCTGCGGAAAGACTTACTGCAGGTACTGTTGACAGTTTGATTCGGTATCTAGGTGAGGTTAAATCGTATTATGAGAAAATATCGTTATTGGCTCGCAAGAAAAAAGATGCCATGATTTTGAAGTTGGATGCTAAGAATCCAAGACTCTACATGGAGCAGCAGGCAAACTATCACAATGAAGCTGTTTCCGATATTGTGAAGAATATTTACATGAAACAGGTTGTTGAGTATGACAATAAACTTGTTCGGCAACGCGACCCTATCTTTCGATTTCCCGAAGTCACCTACGCGTTAGACTTTAGGAGCCACTTTTATGCACCCCAAAAACATTTTGTCGGTGTATATACAGATACATTTGTATTCAATATGATCATCGTTTGGATTATGACAATATTTTTATATTTTACCTTATATTTCGATTCATTAAAAAAGTTAATGGATATGTTTTCTAAGTAGTCTTTTTTTTAACTTGAAATATTTTGTATATTTACTCAAAGAAAAAATTATCTTGAAGTATGGAGAAAATACTAATTGTTTTAGCTGCATTTGCTTTGGTCTTGTTCGGATGCAAATCCGACCCGAATAAAGGTTCAGAGAATTTTGATGATATTCTGGGGGACGACGTCAATGTCGAATCTTCGGAAGTTACTGAAGAAATGCCCACAGAAGCGCTGCAGGTATTGCAGAATATATCATCGTCGCCAGTTGAAATGGCCGCGCTGCTTCAGGCCAGCGGAGTTGAGTTTTCTGAACGGTATATTGCCGAAATACAAGATGTAGACAGGTACAATACTGATTTTAAACGCGCTTTGAATTTAGGGATTCTTGGTGCCGATCTTGGATATTTAAATATGTACAAGAAAACGGGTCCGGTAATGAATAATATGCAAGCTATTCGTAAACTCTCGGAAGAGTTGCGCGTGCAGCAGTTTTTCGATTTTCAGACTATTAAACGCTTGGCCACCAATAATGAAAATATTGATTCGTTGATGTACATCACCCTTCAGAGTTTTAATAATATGGATACATATCTACAGCAAAACGGTAGAAGTGAAGTTAGCGCGCTTATTCTCTGTGGAACATGGATCGAAGGTATGTATATTGCCACACAGGTAATTAAAGATGCCCCTGAGAAAAACCCGGAAATTGAAGAACGCATTGGCGATCAAAAAGGCATTGTTGAAAACCTGACCGTTATGCTTAGTTATTATAAAAACGCCGGCCAGTTTGCCAATCTCCACAAGCAGTTTGAAGATTTGTTGGAATCGTACGACGGGGTTACTACAACAATTACTCAAGGGGAACCCGAGCAAAGAGAAATTGATGGAATTATGGTGGTTATACCGAACGAGGTAAGTAATACCGTCGTTCCCGATGAAACCATGGAGAACATCATTAACACGGTTAAAAACGTAAGAAATAATCTAATTCAATTGTAATATGAGGAAAGCTATAGCATTATTATTCATAGCACTGTTCTTTTTGGCAGGTAATGCTTTTGCACAGAGCGACGAGCTTGTCAATACGTGTGCATTGAATATTGGCAACGCCACCTATATGAAAGACTTTAAAGTTAAGCTTCAACAAAGTAGTGTTAAGCCACCCCCATCTTCTAAATTTTCTGTGTTGATGAATAAAGGTACAATTTACAAGCTGAATACTTGTAATGCAGATGGCTATGAGGGGCAGGCAATTGTAGAGCTTTATGATGGGAATAAAAAAATTACATCGAACCTACAGCCCGATGGCAGTGTTAAAGATGCAGCCGGGTTCTTTTGTCAAAAATCGGGTGTCTACAAAGTTGACGTGTACTTTAAGGATGGTAAAGAAGGTGCCGCCGTGGTAATTTTGAGTTTTATGCAGAATAAGTAGTTGAAAAAATATACACTCAAAGCAGGCTGTTTAATTTGATGGCCTGCTTTTTTTATGCCTTAAACTTTTGGTTTGGAGTTGTATATCCAAAATCCGCAAGAATAAATAATGAAACACATTGTATTCTTGCGAATTCGATTCAAGAATCATCCTGTTTGATCTCAATCCTCAACTCAAACAGGGGATTCTTAATTCCGGGCGGATATTGAACATGCAAAATTGAATCTTGACGGTATTTAGGTTCCATTTGAACAAAAACGTTTTTTACGACCTCCTCAAATCACACTTGCATCTATTTTTGTTTAACTATTATTGGCCATTTTTGCGTGGAGAAAATGGCTGATCTGTAAAGAAGAAATCCGAATAGTACACCTAACAAGCCGCCAAAAGTTATATCTGCCGGATAATGAACGCCCAAATAAACCCTGCTGTATGAAACAATAGCTGCCCATGCTAGTATTGCAATAGTAAACCATCGTTGGCGAATTAGAAATAACGAAAACACTGCGAACCCAAATGTGTTTGCAGCGTGACTCGATACAAATCCAAATGCACCCCCATGATAATTATTTACCAGGTGTATTATTCCTTCAAACTCTTCGTTGTGCGATGGCCGTGGGCGTTCAACAGCGAATTTAATGGCAACTGATATCTGATCGTTGGCAACCACTACCAAAATCGCAAATAGTGTGATCCACAATGCGTTCCATTGGTATTTTCTGATGAACCAATACAGAACTGCCGCATAGAGTGGTATCCATGTATACTTGCCACTTATTGCCCACATTATTTTGTCCATAATGGGCGTATGGAGGCTGTTTAGGAAGATGAACAGCGTTTTGTCAATTTCAACTAAAAAATCAAGCATCGTCTTTATCGTTTAATGTGTTCCAAAGTAAATCTTTTAATTTTTCGAGGTTTAGTTGGGCCACCGAGGAGATAAACATATGTGGAATGTCTGGCAAATCTTGTTCTATTTCGGCAATAAGCTCGTCGTCGAGTAAATCGCTTTTTGTAATGGCTAAAATGCGCGACTTGTCTAGTAATTGAGGGTTGTGCTGTTCGAGTTCGTTCAATAGAATTGAATATTCTTTATGAATATCGTCGCTATCAGATGGCACCATAAATAGGAGTGCTGAGTTTCGTTCTATATGTCGTAAAAACCGAAGACCGAGCCCTTTACCTTCCGATGCACCTTCAATAATTCCGGGTATATCGGCAACTACAAACGATCGATTGTCGCGGTAAGGCACAATGCCTAAATTTGGTGTTAATGTTGTGAATGGGTAGTTGGCTATTTTGGGTTTCGCAGCTGAAATAACGGATAGCAATGTCGATTTTCCTGCATTAGGAAATCCAACAAGCCCAATGTCGGCCAAAACTTTCAATTCAAATATGTACCATGCCTCCTGGCCGGGTCTTCCCGGTTGAGCGTAGCGTGGTGTTTGGTTGGTTGACGTTTTAAAATGATAATTGCCCAGTCCGCCCATTCCGCCTTCCTGCAAAAGTACTACCTCGTCGTGTTTAGTCACCTCACATATTACCTCATTTGTTTCTTCGTTTCGGGCAATTGTGCCAACCGGAACATCTATAAAAACATCTTCTCCCTGGCTGCCGGAGCTTCGTTGGCCTCCACCCGATTCACCATGGTCGGCGAAAATATGTTTCTTATATCGAAGGTGTAATAGTGTCCACTGGTTTTGGTTTCCTCTCAGGTAAATATGTCCGCCACGTCCACCATCCCCGCCGTCGGGGCCACCTTTGGGGATGAACTTTTCCCTTCTAAAGTGTTCCGATCCCGCTCCGCCATTTCCCGAACGGCAAAAGATGCGTATATAATCAACAAAATTTGTTTGTTTCATCTGTATTTGTGCTTGTTGTGTGTATTCTTCGTGCTATTGATTCCAGACAATTTCTTTAATTATAGATTGCCGTGTATTATAGGTCGATTTGAAGAAATCCATTAATAAGGCTTCCTTTGTACATCTTCTTTTTGATCGGATGACTTAAATAAACTGCTCAATAACGCTACTTATTCGGCAAGAAATCTCATTAATGTCGCCTACTCCGTCAATTTCATAGTGTTTGTGATGTTTGCTATAGAATTCGATTACCGGTTTGGTACTGTTTTCGTATACATCTAACCGATTCTGTAGGATGTCCTCATTTTGGTCATCGCGCCGACCCGATTTTTTCCCTCTCTTGCGCATTCTTTCGATAAGTTCTGCTTTGGGAACTTGTAAATTGAGCATTAATTTAATGGTTTGTCCTCTTTCAAATAGTTCGGTTCTTAGTATTTCTGCTTGGCTGATTGTTCTCGGAAAACCATCAAAAATAAACCCTTTTTCATTTGGATGCTCGTCCAAAAAACGCATTACAATTTCAACTACCAGATTATCGGGAGCTAATTTTCCATTTTCTACAAAACTTGCAGCTTTAACTCCCAACTCTGTTTTCCTGCTCATTTCTTCCCGGAAAATATCTCCGGTGGAAATATGACGCAGGTTATACCGTTTGGTAATGAGTTCAGATTGAGTTCCTTTGCCTGAACCCGGGGGGCCGAATAAAACCAAATTGAACATAGGCAAGTGTTTTATTTTAATTTGTAGATGTGTGCCAAATTTCGCCCGAGCCCGTCATAATCGAGTCCATACCCCAGGATAAAATCGGGGGGGATGCTAAAACCAATGTAGTCTATTTCGATATCTTTTTGGTACGATTCGGGTTTGAATAAAAAAGTTGCAACTTTAATTTCTGCCGGGTCGTAGCCTTTGAGTTGTTTAATGATTTGTTCCAGCGTAATACCGGAGTCTACAATATCCTCAATAATGACCACAGTTTTGTCCGCAATATCTTCATTAATTCCAATCAGGCGTTTTACGTTCCCGGTCGATGATGTGCCTTCATATGAGGCAACTTTTAAAAATGAAATGGGGGCAGAAATTGTAATGCTTTTAAATAGATCTGATGCAAACATAAATGCACCATTCAGAATGCCGAGAAAAATAACGTCTTTCCCTGCCAATTCCTTGTTCATTTGTTCTGCAAGTTCTTTAACCCGTTCTAAAATTTTATCTTGATGAATCGAAATTTCAAAAGTCTTGTCTAGTACAGTTACAGTTTCCATTTTATATAATCTTAATGTGTTTAGCAAATTGAATTTATGAAGTTTGAAACTTATTTTAATGTATCGAAGCGCTAAAAAATAAATCCGAAATTGTATATTTGTTGCGAAAATACGAAGGTTCAAGCACTTTTTAGTAATAAACGGCGAATATTTGTAAAATTTCAGTATCTGATAGATTATGATAGCAAATATAATTTGTGTTCATGGACTTTGGGTATTACACAAATTGGGAGGTAGTAGAGGAACTTTAGATGCCATTGTTTGTTTGAATTGCAGTTCATAGTTTTAACATTTTTAATTCTATAATTTTTTAAACACACATTCGTTATGACACCAAAAGTTAGTATTATTATGGGGAGTACCTCCGATTTGCCGGTGATGGAAAAAGCAGCACAGGTTTTGGAGGAGTTCGGAATTCCGTTTGAATTAAATGCTCTTTCTGCTCACCGAACACCCGAAAAGGTTGAAGAGTTTGCTTCCGCTGCTCATGAAAGAGGCGTAAAGGTCATTATTGCCGGAGCCGGTATGGCAGCTCATTTGCCTGGTGTAATTGCCGCATTAACGCCAATGCCGGTTATTGGCGTGCCGATTAATGCTTCGCTCGATGGATTGGATGCCGCATTATCTATTATGCAAATGCCTCCCGGAATACCTGTTGCCACTGTAGGTATAAATGGTGCCAAAAATGCCGGAATATTAGCTGCACAAATGTTAGGGGTAAATGATGCGGAGGTTTATAATAAAACAGTTTCTTATAAGGAGAACTTGAAAGAGAAAATAGTGAAAGCGAACGAAGAGCTTTCTAAAATAAAATATAAGTTTAAAACCAACTAAAAATAATATATCGTTTAAGATAAAAGCAGCCCTGTTCCATTGCGGTTCAGGGCTTTTTTATTCTATTATTATTTACATATATGCGCACTGCTTCGCAGAGACAAAATAAAAATAATACCAAATTGCCATGACAAAATGATGTTTTTCTATAGTTTTGTGTGTAATATGCATTTTCACATTTATGTTTGCTAGGGCATCGAACATGTAGGCATTTAGAAAATAAATTCTGCCATTAGCATTTCAATAGGAAAGAATATGAAACAAAAAATCAAATGGTTAACGCTACTTATTGCAATGATTGTTATACATTCATTTGTGAGGGCAGGGAATTATAATTTTTACGGCGATGCCCGCAGTGCCGGAATGAGTAATTCCGTTATTATGTCTCCGAAATTGTCCTTAATGCAAAACCAGGCTTCCTTAGGTTGGGGCGAAAATTCCGGGCTTTCGCTATACAGTTTTTACCGTCCGCAATTGCCACAGCTTTCTGTAGTGGCAGCACATGGCCATTTTAATTTGTGGGGAGGCGGGTTTGGAGTTCAAATGCAACGCTTTGGCGATAATGCCTACAATGAAAATAAAATTGGTTTGGGGTACGGGAAACAGTTAGGCGATCATTTCTCTGCCGGGGTTCAGTTTAATTATTTGTATACAGATATTTCGGGTCCGTATCAAACATATCATAATTTTGTTGCAGAAGCCGGTGTTCAGGCTGCTTTTGGCGATAAGTGGTTGTTTGGCGTACATGTGTACAATCCTACACTGAGCCGTATAGGCGATAAAGAGGAAGTGCCCGAGACTATTGTTCGGGTGGGCGCGGGTGTGCAGGTAACAAGCGATTTTCTGCTTACCTCAGAAGTGGAAAAACACATTGACAAAGATATAAACTTTAAAGTTGCTTGTGATTATGAGTTTGAAATGGGGTTAAATATTCAGGCAGGAGTGCAGTCTGCACCCGGTCAGGCTTCTTTAGGTGTGGGATATGAATTTAGTCAATTTGCAGTGCAGGTAGCTGTTAACACTAATACCTACCTTAAGCCCGGAACGCATTTTACTGTACACTATCAGTTTTAATCATTATGCAGAAACGATATATTATCATCATAATAGTTAGTTTTCTTTCGGTTTCTCTTATGGGGCAAAATCAGGATGCACAATCTTTTATTTCCGGTATTGTTGAAGAGATGCAAGAGAGCGAGGTAAGCGAATCTGTGGTAGAAGAGGTTGCATCTACTTTGGGTGCATGGTCGGAATATAAGCCAAATATAAATGCGATTGAAGTTGATG
>JAWOEM010000454.1:0-3103 GCA_046482785.1 Salinivirgaceae bacterium | reverse complement strand
AGCTGAAAATAATATAATACCCTTTTTATACCGGACTCTTCTATTGTTAATCGATTTTTTTCTACTCCGGAAAGTAGCCTTTCATAATGCCCCGCTTAGAGTTTTTTACGAAAAGAATAATCTCGTCGCGTTCTTTGCTGGCGGGCATTTCGGCTTCTACAAATTTCACAGCATCGGTATTGTTCATTCCTTTAAGATAAATGATGCGATAGATATCTTGTATTTCCTGAATTTTTTCGTTGCCGAATTGTCTTCGTCTCAATCCAATTGAGTTTACTCCGGCATATGAAATAGGATTTCGTGCAGCTTTTACATATGGTGGAATGTCTTTACCAATAAGCGATCCACCTGAAACCATAACGTGCTGGCCAATATGACAAAACTGGTGAACGGCCGACATACCACCAATAATGGCAAAATCGTCAATTTCTACCTCTCCGGCTAATTGGGTACTGTTTGCAATAATAATATTGTTGGCCAAAATACAGTCGTGCGCCACATGAGTGTAGGCCATTAATAAGTTATTGTTTCCGACAATTGTTTTATTTTTTGCGCTGGTACCCCGGTTGATGGTAACACACTCTCTAATGGTGTTGTTATCGCCAACTACAACGGTGGTTTTCTCTCCCTGAAATTTCAAATCTTGAGGAATTGCGCCAATAACTGCACCCGGGAATATTTTGTTGTTTTTACCAATGGTTGTGCCTTCCATAATGGTTACATTGGGTCCAACCCAGGTTCCATCGCCAATTACTACATCTTTTTCAATGGTTGTAAAAGGAGAGATGGTTACGTTTTGACCGATTTTTGCGTCCGGATGAATGTTCGTCAGGTTTGTACTCATGCTTTATGGGTTAATTATTTTTTACTTTCGAAATTTGTGCCATCAGTTCGGCTTCCATTACCACCGTATCGCCTACCCACGCTTTCCCTTTCATGTGAGCCAAACCTCTGCGAATTGGGGTGACCAATTCAAGGTGAAAAATTAATGTGTCGCCGGGAACCACCATTTTCTTGAATTTTACTCCATCGATTTTGAGGAAGTATGTGAGGTAATTTTCGGGATCGTCCACTGTATTGAGCACCAAAATACCACCAACCTGAGCCATTGCCTCAATTTGAAGTACTCCGGGCATAACGGGCGATCCGGGGAAGTGGCCAACAAAAAACGGCTCGTTCATGGTTACGTTCTTAACTCCTGTAACACACTGTTCGTCGAGATGAATAATTTTATCGACCAATAAAAATGGAGGGCGATGTGGCAGTGTTTCCTGAATTTTCACAACATCGTAAACTGGTGCTATTGCAGGATTATAAACCGGAGCATCTAATTTCTTTCGGTTCTTCTTTATTTCGTTGCGAATAATTTTCGCTACTTCGGTATTGGCAAAGTGCCCAGGGCGTTTAGCTATAACTTTTCCCTTTATGGGTTTTCCAATTAAATAAAAGTCGCCAACTAAGTCGAGTAGTTTATGGCGTGCAGGTTCATTGGGGTATTTTAAGTCGAGGTTGTTAAGGTAGCCCTCTTTTACTTCGATTGATGGTTTATTGAAAAGTCCGGCTAACCGATCCACGTCGGCTTGGGGCACTTCATGCTCCACAACTACTATTGCATTATCGAGGCTGCCCCCTTTAATTAAATTATTGTTAAACAGAAACTCCAGTTCGTGCCAAAAAGCAAATGTGCGGGCTTCGCAGTAATTTTCTGCAAACTCTTCAATGTTAGGCATGCTGGCGTATTGATGTCCGAGTACTTTTGAGTTGTACTCAATCATTACATCAACGCTAAAATGATCGTCTGGATAAACGGCTATTTCAATTCCTTTATCGGGTACCGAAAATTCAATCTTTTCTTTTACCACAAAGTATTGCCGTTCTTCCTTTTGCTCTTGGTTGCCTATTTCTTTAAACTTTTTAATAAAATAGACAGAGCTACCATCCATAATTGGAATTTCATCGGCATCTAATTCAATTAATACATTATCGATTTTCATCCCGTGCAAAGCTGCCATCAGGTGCTCGATAGTATGAATGGTGATATTGTTTTTGCTAATGGTTGTGCCACGTGAAGTGTCCACAACATTTTCGGCCAATGCCGGCACACGATTTTCTTTATCAATATCCGATCGGTTAAAAACCACACCGTGGTTATCGGGAGCCGGGTGTACTATCATTGTAACCTGGTGACCGGTGTGTATTCCTAATCCCTTGAATGTTACACTCTCTTTCAACGTATGTTGTAATTCCTTCATATCCTCATCTTTACAAAATAGCACAAAAATATAGATTATCCCGAAGTTTACACACATATGAGAAGATATTTTTTTCAAATGCAGTAATAAAAGCCCTAACCGCTCTTTTTTCAGATGCTAACAGAAAAAAAAGGTAAAAAATGGAATTGGTTTCGGAAAAAATCTTTCTTTCGGGGTTAAATAATTTGTACGATTTTACAATGAAAGAAATTTGTATTTGGGGAGCGTCGGAAAATAATCTGAAAAATATTGATGTTGCTATTCCTCACAATAAACTTACGGTAATAACAGGGCTTTCGGGTAGTGGGAAAAGCAGTTTGGTGCGTGATGTAATTCAACGCGAAGGTCAACGAATGTACTTGGAAACATTTTCGGCTTACACTCGCTCAAAGCTAGGGAAAATACGTCCGGCAAAAGTTCGACATATCGAAGGAATACTACCCGTAATTAGCGTTGGACAAACCCACGTACAAGCTAACAGGCGCTCTACAGCCGGTACGTTTAGCGAGATATCGCCCCTGCTTCGTCAGTTATTTTCGCGCTTCAACGACCTGAGTCTAACGCTAAACCGGAACGAATTTTCTTTCAATTCTGAGAAAGGATGGTGTCCACATTGCAAAGGGCTGGGACTGGAAGAATATATCGATACAGAAAAGGCGTTGCGTACAATTTTTGAAGAATCTCACGTACGGCGAAGTACGATCGATTCTTCAAAAATTGCACGCGCCTTGATCTTGAACATTTACAAAGCCGTCTGAAAACGACTTTTTACGAATTCATCAAATTCTGATGGACCGGCATTCGGACTGACGGTGACGTTACGGTGGGTTCCGCACAATAATTATCGGTAA
>JAWOEM010000402.1:0-3387 GCA_046482785.1 Salinivirgaceae bacterium | reverse complement strand
GGTTCATGGCTGAGTAGCTGCTTGGGGAGCTTTCTACAGGCACATCATACAAATCCTGGTAATAGGCCTCCAATTTCAGCCGCAGCTTCGGCATAATTGACCAGTCATAACCGGCTACGTAATGGTGTGCTTTGGAAAAATCCAGAAGATCATTCGTGCGAATATAAATGTCTGGAGCAATTTCTGAGCGTTGCATGTAATACTGCAGTGGCAGCATCTTGCTGTGTTGGCCGTATGCCAGGCTAAGCGTGTGCCCGGGATGCGCTTTCCAATGGATTCCAAAACGCGGTTCCAGGCTGTTTTGAGCGGTTAATTCAAGACCTGTATAATGCAATCCTGTATTGAATGTCAGCTCGTTAGTGGGTTTCCATTTCCAATGCACGAAAGATTGGTAGCGGCTTGTTGAGCCATCGCTGTCCAGCGCATCCCGGTAGTTTTCTTCATGGGTCTGCCATATGCGGTTAGTCAAATCATAGTTCATCAGTTTCAGGCTGCCGCCTATTCTAAATAAATGCTTGCGTCCTGCTTTATGAGTTAAAGTTGATTTGAAGGTTTCGTAATGGTTATTCAAATTTTGTTTAATAAAATCCTCAAAAATGTTGCCTTGCCGCGAAACAGAATCCAGTGTATTGTTTTGCCAGGCCGAGGAATAATTGATGATGGTTTCAAGCGAAGTTTTTTTCGAAAAACTCATGTTGTGTTTGGCGCCGATGGTAGCCATGCTGTTTTTATTATAGGTGTCAAAACTGCCGTCGCCATAAAACCCGTCATCATCACCGGCCGATTCGCTGTTGATAAATTCGATATGATTTCTTCCCCACACGCCGAAAAGCGTAAAAGTTCCCGATTTTTCAGTGGGATAATTTATATTGAAATTGGCGTCCTGGTAGTAAGGAATGGCAGTGCCAGTTCCAAAATCCATTCCAAGCTCGGACATAATGCTCAGCATTGAGTAGCGGTAATTTACCACATAAGAAGCTTTGTTTTCCCTGTCTAAAGGTCCTTCCGCACCAAACTCAAATCCGTTGAAGCCCATTTGCCCGGTAAATTCGTGTTGTTGGTAATTGCCGTGGCGCATGTGCAGGTCAAAAACCCCTGAGAAAGCATTCCCGTATTCAGAAGGAAATGCGCCGGTAATAAAGTCCGACCTGGAAAGCACGTTGTTATTGAGCATACTAACGGGTCCACCGGAAGCGCCCAGGGAGCCAAAGTGGTTTGGGTTTGGAATTTCTACGCCTTCAAGCATCCAAAGCAGTCCGTTAGGTGAGTTTCCGCGTATAACAATCCCGTTTTCCGCGTCGTTTGGTGAACCCACTCCGGCGTAGTTAGATGCCATGCGGGCTACGTCATTACGTGATCCGGCAAAGCGTTCGGTTTCTTCCTCAGTAAAGGCCCGGGCGCTGGTGGAGGTGAGTTCATTAACCGGTTGCTTTTTGCTTTTACGGCCTTTAATCTCAACCGTTTCCATCGAAATGGCCTTCTCTTCCAGCGCTATTTCAAGGATTTTTTCGCGTGTGGCTGATATGTAGATATTTTCCAGGTATTTGGTGTTGTAGCCTATGAAACTCACTTTTAGTGTAATTCTGCCGGCAGGTACTTCTTCCAAAGTAAAATACCCTTCATTATCAGTAGTTGTTCCAATCAGCGGGTCGGAGCCTACTACTACAATATTGGCTCCCGGAAGTGTAGATTGCGTAACGTTGTCAAAAACTTGTCCACGAATAGTCTGCGTGTGGTCCTGGGCGGATGTTGCTACTGTCAGCAAAAGAAAAACAAGGACTGCAAGTTTTTTTCTCATACTTTGTTTGTTTTTAATTTGAACGCAAAAATCCAAAGTTTCATTTTAGATTTCAAATAAAAAATGCTGAATACAAAAATACAATGCTGAAAGTTGCTTTTTTAGGGAGGAATGGAAAGTGGCTAAAAAGAGCTTTTGATGTATACCGCTTCCCAAATTTGGCTGAATTCAGCAACTTACCCTCCCAAATTCAGTAAAATTTGGGAATTATATTTGTAAAGATTGCTCAATGCTGATAGGGATCGGCAGGCTAGTGAGAGAGGTTTGATGCTTATTCAATCACCCAGATGATACCGATAGCCATCGGGAGGGTGCCAGACTCATGGAAGCCTCTCTAAACATAAGGCAATGAAAACCCTATGAGAATAGCATCCACCCGATCGCTATCGGGATTCAAGTGGGTGGAACGTGAGGACAACAAACACCCTTCGCAGTGCGCTTCAGCGCACTTCTCTTCCACTCGATATCTCATTATGCCCGGTTTTGCATTTATATGGAAAGCGTAGCCAGTAATGCTGAAAAAAACAAAGTAAAAATTTGTAAATTTGTAGTTTAAAATTAAATCGTATGAAATCTGTAAATATCCAAATATCTGATTTTGAATTTAACCAGCTGGGGTTAGACAAAAATAATTTGTCACTCTCCGAGTTGATAGACATTATTGAAAAGAAAATAACAAAACAAACATTAGAAAGAAGTATTCAATTGGCATATAAATACGGACTGTCTAAAATGACAATGGATGAAATTAACGACGAAGTAAAAGCGTATAGGAATGCAAAAAATAATTCTTGATACAAACGTAATTATTTCTTCGCTCATCCAAAAAAACTATCCTTATCTAATTGTTGAGTATTGTGTTGAAGCAAACGCAATTGTGTGTATTTCAAATGCTTTGCTTGAAGAGTATTTAAAGGTTATAGACCGACCAAAATTTTCAAGATTCCCAGACTTCAAAACGAATGCTGATTTTTTAATAGCAAGGCTAAGTGAAATTTCAGAAAGCCATGAACCAAAAGGCAAGATAGATATTATTGAAGACGACCCAGACAACAGAGTTTTGGAATTGGCCAAAATTTCAGAGGCTGATTTTATAATCACTGGCAACACCAATGATTTCACAATGAAGACTTTTGGTAAAACAAAAATAGTAACCCCAAAAGAATATTGGGAAGAATATAAATTATAATCGAAAGAAGCATTTCGATCTATGGCTTATAATCGCAAAACAGTACCATCAAAAAATATTCAATTCCGGCTTTAGTCTTTATGAGCGTGTTTCAGAACCTTTTTCTACAAACATATGATGCCCTGGCATCAAGATAAAAAACGCTTAAGATCCATCACCCATGCCGATATTTATTAGCACCTCCCAAGGGAGAAGGCTTTTTCTCAAGGTTGTCTAAAAACCAGACGCTGACAGGTCTGTCGACGCTGTCAGGTCAAATTAGAAGGTTGATTGATAACCTTCTAGCGTGCGCATATCTGTTAGTCCCGAAGACGAATCTATGGATGTTTCAGTAAACACTAATTTAGTGATTACGTTTAATGAAAATGTAATTGCTCAATCAGGAAATATCGAAGTTAAA
>JAWOEM010000317.1:0-3873 GCA_046482785.1 Salinivirgaceae bacterium | reverse complement strand
AACAATGCTGTCGATAAAATCAACAGTAACCAGGGGAATAATTTTGTGCTTTGGGTATTGATGCCTTGCACGGCAAAAAGGAACATTGCCAGAGCAAACAGTACAATACCTTCTTTTAGTAACCCCGATCCCCAAAAGAGCAACGATGGGGGCAACGTAACAGCAATAAGTGAAAGTAGCTGTGGGAAATGAAGCATTTGACTAAAAAAACGGTAAATCCCCATCAATCCCAGAAATGCCAAAAAATTCATCACGTAAGTGTGCACATAAATGTTTCCAAAAGAAAAGGGCATTACCAGTGCGTTGAAACGTATTACTGTTCGGTTATCATTAAATAAATTGTAGTTAAAATCTTTTAGCCAAAAGTTCATTTCATCGTAATAATACATTAAATGAGGAGCATCGCCACCAATGCCGGTTAGCATTCGAAAATAGTCTAATGGATTGTGAAACAATGCTTCAAATAGTATTTTCCCGTCACGAAAGTAGTTAAAGGTATCGGAGCTTCCTTTCGGATAATAATACGTGTAAAGAAGTATAAGCCCAACGCCAACAAGCGCTTTGAGTGTGAAAAATATGCGAATAGCCGATGCCGATATTTCTGTTCTTTTTACAAAAGAGATCTTCGGTAAAAGCCATATAATTAGTAATAGATAGGGCAATGATAATATAAAATCCATTTAATCCATTTTTATGCAAAAATAGCTTTTTCTCGGTTGAAAGAGGATTCAAATGGTTGGAAATGTACGGATTTGGATTGCTTTTGCTGCAAATATCAATTGGCATCTAAATTCTGCAAACAGAAAATTTGAGAATTATTGTATGTATAGGGATTGTAATGAAATAGGTAATTCGTTTTAACGAAGTTGTTTCGACACAGTATCTTAGCCGATGGCAAATTGAGCTTTTGTGATGAATAGCAATCACAATGCAGGTTCATAAGAGGTTGTGCTTAAAATCAAGTGTATGTTTCTGAATACGACCTCTGAAGTCTAAAAAAAATTATTAAGTTTGCGTGCGTAATTTCAACCAAACAATTGAAGCAAAATGGCACAGAATCAAGTCGATTTAGATACCGTAAAATCTTTGGGTTTACTACCGGAAGAGTATGAAATGATAAAAGACTTCATGGGTAGAGAGCCCAATTTTACAGAATTAAGCATATTTTCTGTAATGTGGTCGGAACACGCAGCCTATAAAAATTCCATTAAATGGCTCAAAAAATTGCCCAAAGATGGCAAAGCAGTCCTCGCTGCTGCCGGCGAGGAAAATGCCGGGTTAGTTGATATAGGTGGCGATTTGGCCTGTGCTTTTAAAATAGAATCTCATAATCATCCATGTGCGGTGGAGCCCTATCAAGGTGCTGCAACCGGTGTGGGCGGAATTAATCGCGATATTTTTACCATGGGCGCCCGACCCATTGCACAATTAAATAGTTTGCGGTTTGGCGATTTAAGCGTCGATCGTACAAAGTGGCATATGAAAGGCGTAGTGAAAGGTATTGGCGATTATGGCAATGCTTTTGGAGTGCCAGTAGTGGGCGGCGAAGTTGTGTTTGATAAATGTTACAGCACTAACCCGTTGGTTAATGCAATGAGCGTTGGTGTAATGAAAAAAGGCGACATGATTAGCGCCAAAGCCGAGGGCGAAGGGAACCCGATTTATATTGTGGGCTCTGCTACCGGTAAAGACGGTATTCACGGAGCCACATTCGCTTCCGCTGATATTACTGCCGATTCGGCCAACGATATTCCCTCCATTCAGGTGGGCGATCCATTTCAGGAAAAACTATTGCTCGAAGCTACCCTCGAAGTGGGTAAGTCCGGTGCAGTTGTTGGAATGCAAGATATGGGAGCTGCAGGCATTATTTGCTCTACCAGCGAAATGTCTGAAAAAGGAAAAAGTGGCATGCGCATCGATTTAGATAAAGTGCCTCTTCGCCAGCAAAATATGGAGCCATGGGAAATTTTACTCTCCGAAAGTCAGGAGCGAATGCTCATTTGCGTGAAGAAAGGACGCGAAAAAGAGGTGGAAGCAATATTTGAAAAATGGGATCTGAATTGTAAAATTATTGGCGAAGTGATTAACGAAGATCGGTTACTTTTTAATTTTAACGATGAGTTAATTGCCGATGTGCCTGCTTCAGCGCTTGTGTTAGGTGGTGGGGCACCACAGTACGATCGCGAATTTCGCGAGCCGGCCTACTATAAAGAATACCTCGATTTTTCAATAGATGAGGTCCCAAAACCCAAAAACTTGAAAGAGGTGGCCGATGCCATGTTGAGTCATCCCAATAATGCCAGTAGGCGTTGGGTTATGGAGCAATACGATTCCATGGTGGGAACACGAAATATGTCTACAAACAAACCATCCGATGCCGGAATTATAAACCTGAAAGGTACAAACCGCGCCTTGGCTGTAACTGTCGATTGTAATGGCCGCTACGTAAAGGCCGATCCCGAAATTGGAACAGCCATTGCCGTTAGCGAAGCTGCCAGAAACTTGGTTTGCTCAGGAGCAAAACCATTGGCCATTACCAATTGCCTTAATTTTGGCAACCCCTACAATCCGGAAGTTTACTGGCAGTTTGTAGGTGCAATTAAGGGAATGAGCCGTGCTTGTACTAAGTTCGAAACACCGGTGACAGGCGGAAATGTTAGCTTTTATAATCAAAGTAGCATAAGTGGAACCGAGGTTCCCGTTCATCCTACACCAACCATCGGAATGCTTGGACTCATCGAAGATAAATCGAAAGTAATGACGCTCGATTTTAAACAAAAGGGCGATATGATTTATTTGCTTGGCGTATCGAAAAACGATATCGGCCAATCGGAATATCTTACCTCGTACCATAAGGTGGAAGCCAGTCCGGTACCCGACTTCAACCTCGACTTTGAATATAAGTTGCAAGATGCCGTACTGAAATTAATCGATAAAGGATTGATTAATGCTGCCCACGATGTTTCCAATGGGGGGCTGTATGTTTCGCTCGTTGAAAGTTCATTGCCCAACAAACTGGGATTTGATATAACTTCAGATGCCGAAGTACGAACAGATGCATTCTTGTTTGGCGAATCGCAAAGCCGCATTGTAGTGTCCTGCACAGAAGAGAACGAAACTCAGTTTATCGATTTGCTGATGAAACTCAACATACCGTTTTCAGCACTCGGCCACGTAACCAAAGGCGAACTGCGAATCGACGATAAATCCTTTGGGTTTATTCATGAGGCCGAAAAATTATACATGGAAACTTTAGAGCAATATCTTGAAGGATAAAGTTGTTACACCATATCAAAACCGATTGTCGAAAAAGGAGCAAGTAGCCGGTATGTTTAATCATATCGCCCATCGGTACGATTTTTTGAACCATTTCTTATCGTTGGGAATCGATCGCTTGTGGCGAAAACGGGTAGTGCGAAAATTAGCACTTGCCCGTCCCTCCGAAATGCTCGATGTAGCTACCGGTACAGGCGATTTGGCTATTGCGGCAGCCCATAAAATCGAAAATTTGAACGTGCAGGGAATTGACATTGCCATGTCGATGCTCGAACGTGGCAAACAAAAAATTGCAAAAAGCAAACTTGAACAGCGCGTTCAGCTGCAATTGGGCGATGCGGAGAATATCGATTTTGATGATAATCGGTTCGATAGTGTAACAGCGGCATTTGGCGTACGCAATTTTGAGAACGTCGCCAAGGGATTATCCGAAATGCATCGGGTAACCAAACCCGGCGGACAAATTATTGTCTTAGAATTTTCGCAGCCGCGAAAAGGTGTTTTTGCAGTATTTTACCGATTTTACTTTCGGTTTGTTTTACCACTAATGGGTAAAATGGTATCGGGTAATAATCGAGCCTATACATACCTGCCCGA
>JAWOEM010000180.1:0-5197 GCA_046482785.1 Salinivirgaceae bacterium | reverse complement strand
TGTCAGCTTGTCCTCTTCATTTAATGCGATTTGTTGACGAGTTTCGGCCTGAGCATATTGCATTTCGGGTAGTGCCGGAGCCATTACTTTTTTCGAGTTGCCTTCAATCGTTAAGTCGGCGCACTGCTTGTTAAATTCTGCAATACCCCGCGGCGATATGGTGCCCATGGTTGATAATGCTTCTCTCACGGGTGTGTTTTTTGCTGAAGCTTCCCGGGCTACGTTGCTTTGCTGTTGCGCATAAGTGTCAATTACTTGCATAAGTTGTTTCTTAACCGTAGCGTTAAAAAACGATGGTGTTGGTGTTTCACCTTCATTTGTAGCCTTTTCTATTGCTGCCACTTGGCGGTTATAGGTTTTAAATGTATCGTCAGATATATTTGCGATACTAATAAACATGTAAAACAGGGCTGCGGCGGCTGCCATGCTGGTTAATGGATATAAATAACGTTTTTTACTTATATGTTTTAGTTTTCTTTTATGCGGGTAAGCAATATGCTCAGGCTGAAGAAAGGTTTTTTTCAAATCTTCTTCCAGCAATTGTATAGCTTGGTTTTCTGTTTTAAATTGCTTCCATTGTGCTAATTGATTACGGGTTAGATCGTTTTCCAGCTCTGCAAGCACCCAGTAATGGGCATCTTCCATTTGGGGAGAACAATTAAAATTTGGCAGTTTCCAGGGTTTCACGCCTGGAAGTTCCATTTTTTCTGCCACTAGCTTAGTTTTTACATACTGCTTGTAAAGCTTTGTGTAAGCTGCGCTATGATTTAAAGCGTTTGTGAATTTTTGTTTTGCGATAGTATTAAGATCGTTCTCCAAAAAAGCGATACACCATTCATCGATGGTACTATCGTTAATGGGCAAGTCAGTAATCGATTTTTTCAGGGTCTCTTTTTCCGAGTATTTTTCCTCCGAGGTTTGGAGTTGGAAGCCGCTTAGGAGTTCAAACTCTGATTTAAGTTCGGGGTTAGCATCAAAAAATTCGAGCAATGCTTTTTCCTGTTCGGCATTTAAAGCACCGTCGATATAATCGATTGCATATATTTCATAATTATGTAGTGTAATCTTTTCCATAGTTTTCTTTCCTTTCGTCAATATGAGTATCTATTCATATTTACTATACTACGTTTTCCATTGATCCGATGTATTTCTTTAAAAATAATCGGGCACGGTAAATGTAAACTTTCACTTGCGATTCATTAAGATTGGTTATTTTTCCTATCTCTTCATAGGAATACCCTTCATAATCGCGGAGCATAATTACCGATCGTTGGACTTCCGGTAATTGCTGAATTGCCATATTTAGCAATTCACTCAAATCGGAATACTGTTCACTGTGTGAATAGTCCTGTTCATTTACATTTTCAAAATCGTCTTTCCGTTTCTCCTTTCGGTAAATGTCCACCATTTGGTGGTAGGCTGTCGAAAACAAATACGATTTGGCTTTCGTACCTTCAATTTCGTCCTTTTTTACCCAGAGTTTGGTAAACGATTCTTGTACAATATCCTTTGCAAGTTCCTCATTGCGTGTGTTTTTGAGCATAAAGCGATATACCGCATCACTATGCTCATCTACACAGCGGTTGTATTCATCCGTTGTCATGGTGTGCGTATTTCCATTTGTGAGACGTTCGATTAGGGCGAAAAGTTACAGTTTTTTTTTATCTTGTGGAATTAAATGGATTTTTTGCATGTAAAGCTGTAGCTTTTTGAATGCATCTTTACCAAAATCAGTTTGAAAAAGAAAATTACCTAAATTATTCGTCTATATGGAAAATGCAAATATTCAGATTGTTAGCGATTGGACGCTTCCAATACTACTCGAAAAATTAAAATCGGGAAAAATTAAAATCCCAAAATTTCAGCGCGACTATGCGTGGGAACGAACGAAGGTGGTTTTATTGCTCAATAGTATTTATTTGCAGTACCCTATTGGCACATTTTTTTTATGGATTGCACCTGAAAAATACAAGCATTTTATACGGTCAACCGTTGACTTACATATCGAACAGGCCGATGCCAACGGACAAACACAATTTATTCTCGATGGCCAGCAACGCATGCTCTCCTTGTATATGGCTTTGAATGGACTTAAAAATAGCAGTGGAAATTATCGTCAAATTTGCTTTCATCCGGCCGCCGAGGAGTTTCGCATTCAACGCGGAAAATCTGATAAATATGCTATTCCTGCTTGGAAACTATTTGATAATAAGGCTTTTCAAAAAGTGAGTGAAATACTAAAGACAGATTCTCCACGCATTTATGATAATTGGCTAAAATGCCATAAAACCTTAACCAACTATCCGGTTAGCGTGGTAAAAACATTAAACTATGAAATTGATGAAGTTGTAGATATTTTTGAACGTATTAATCAGGGAGGAAAACGCTTGTCTTCGTTTGACCTTGTGCATGCTACAACTTGGTCAGATGAGTTCGACCTGAAAGACCGTATTGATGAATTTAATGCAATTCAAAAAATTGAAAAGGCCGGAGGACTAACCGACAAAATATTCACACATTCGCTGGCGCTTAATGCTTTCGATGATTGTCGTAACTCATATCAACTAAAACTTAATCCTGAGTTAGCTAAAAACCTGTGGCATAAAACACAAACAGCTATTAGCCGTACCGTCGATTTATTTTCCGATATGCGAATCACAACCGGCTTAAGTGCCTATCAAATTCATATAATTATTATTCAGTACTATTTTTTTCGTACAAACCAAACTCAAATGCCCGATGAGGTTAGAAAAAAGGTAGAAAAATGGTTTTGGGATGCCAGATTTAACAAACGGTTTAGCCAAAGTACCTATACCACCATTAAAGAAGATGCCCAGTGGATAATTTCGCTTCCTTCTGAATAGTTAAATTGTTTTAGTAAAAATACTGTTTTCAGAAAGAGCGTAACGTAAAACTCAAGCTTGCGAGCATCTTGAAATAGTATAGTGTGTGTAAATTGGATCTTTCGTGCAAGCACTAAACTGGTTAGGAAGTAGTATTTAACTTGGATGTACTTTTGGCGGAGGCGTCATCATAAACCAGTTTTCCGGAGTAACTTCCGGTTAGGCTCTTATCATCGCCTATCGGCAAATAGAAAATTGTGCTTAATTCCTGTACTGTAAAATTGTAACTTAACTCGTAATTGTCGCCTGTCTTTGACACATCAAGAGTACCATCTTTAACCATATACAATTTTTCTGCTTCCTGAGTACTTGCATCGACTCCAATTAGGTAGTATCCCAGTATGATGGTATTTTCAGCTAAAGTTTCACTTTCGCTAAAAACAAAACGGCCACCAGAGAACGTTGATGAGGAAAGAAGGAGTTCAAGTTGTAGTGCATCGCCAACGCCGGTTTGGGCAATTGGGTTTATTCCACTCGACCCAACTGCAATGTCGAAGGTGTGGAATTCCGAATTTTCATATAAACCATGATAGGTAATTATTCCCTGCGAAAATGTTGATGTTGACCCATCCAGTGTGGCTGTGCCGCTTCCCATAACGGTGCCATTGTTGTCATCATTATCATCATTGACTTCAACAACACAAGCAGAAAACAGCGTTAGCAAGAGAGTGATTACGAGCGAGAAATGCATTCCTTTTTTAATGATTTTCATATTTGAAGGTTTCAATTTTATTAATCTGTAGAATAAAACGTTCCAGTTATTAACTTGTTTAGTTTGCTAAGAGAAAAAATTATTAGCACAATAGATGAAATGTGCATTCAAGCGTTGACTAAAACGCTGGAAAAGCATTATTTTCAGACAAATATTTTTTTTTGAAACAAAATTTTGTATTTTTGCGCTTGGAAAAATCGAATGAAATTTGATAGGGGGCGGTAGTCCCCTGTTTTTTTATAAAGTATGTTAAATAACGAAACATTATTAGCGGCGTTGGAAGATGCAATAGAGAATACACAAGTCTTTATTGTAGAGGTGAAACTTTCGGCTACCAATAAAATTAATATTACACTCGATCATCCGGATGGTTTGCCGGTCGATGAATGTGCCCGGGTTTCCAAGCATATCGAAAGTGTTTTCGATCGCGATGAAGAGGACTACGAAATGCAGGTTTCTTCTCCGGGAATTGAACAGGCCTTTAAAGTTGCCGATCAATACACAAAAAATATTGGGAGAGAGGTAAGAGTGATTTTACGAGACGGTACTACATTCGAAGGTTTTTTAACGAATGTTACCGATAGCGAAATAACCATTGAATGGGTTGAACTTACAAAGCTGCCGGGACAAAAAAAGAAAGAAGAGAAAAAATTTACCGAAGTAATTGCGCTAAACGATATTGCTTCTACAAAATTGAATTTAAGATTTTAAAAAAAATATTTGATGCCATGCAAAACGTAAATCTAATAGATACATTTTTAGAGTTTAAAGAACTAAAAAGTATAGATCGCGCAACCATGATGCGTGTTTTAGAAGATGTTTTTCGCAGTGTATTGCGTAAGCATTATGGTGGCGATGAACATTTCGATATCATTATCAATATTGATAAAGGCGATTTCGAAATATGGCGTAACCGCGAAGTAGTTCCCGATGATGAATTGGAAGACGAATTCACACAAATTATATTGTCGGAAGCAAAAAAGATAGACGAAGATTACGAAGTTGGTGAGGAGGTTACCGATGAAGTTACTATTGAAGATTTTGGTCGTAGAGCAATTTTGTCTATTCGTCAAAACCTTACTTCCCGAATTATGGAGCTCGAGAAAGAAAATACATTCGGAAAATACAAAGATCGGATTGGTGAAATAATCTCCGGTGAAGTATATCAGGTGTGGAAACGCGAAATTTTAATTGTCGACGACGAAGGAAATGAACTTATTCTTCCTCGCGACGAGCAAATTTCTTCTGATTACTTTCGTAAAGGCGATACCGTGCGCGCCGTAGTAATAAAGGTAGAATTCAAAAATAATAATCCGTTTATTATTCTTTCGCGCACAGCACCCGCATTTTTAGAACGCCTATTCGAACTGGAAGTACCCGAAATTTTTGATGGCTTAATCACCATTAAAAAAATTGTGCGCATGCCTGGCGAGCGTGCTAAAGTTGCTGTGGAGTCTTACGACGATAGAATTGATCCCGTTGGAGCATGTGTGGGTATGAAGGGTGCACGAATCCATGGTATTGTTCGTGAATTGCGTAACGAGAATATCGACGTCATAAATTATACGAATAATATTCAGCT
>JAWOEM010000173.1:0-4794 GCA_046482785.1 Salinivirgaceae bacterium | reverse complement strand
TTGGATCTGTGCCATCTGCCGGTGCCGAAAAATCTCCGGTGGTGTTTACTTTTATTACATAGCCTGCAGGAAGGTTTGTACCTGTAGCGTCTGTCCACGAAAGATCAATGCTGTTGTAATTTAACGTTATTGCTTCCAGATTTGTGATGTGATTATCGGGTTCTTCTACATTAGGTGCACCGCCCCAAATTTGATATACCCACTCAGGGTGGTCGATAAATGGATTGCGGTTATTCTGAATTTCGTAAATACCGTTATTTCGGTCTATTTCTTTTTGTGAAACGGGATCGTTTGTGTGCCATTCAATCATCATGTTCAAATACCAGTCTTCGTAAACTTGGTCAGACGTGCCGTTTAGCGCCGGGCTGCTCCACGAAGTTACGACGTCTTCGTAGCGTGTGGCCATGTAGAAATACGTGCGGGCAAAGTCGCCTTTAAATTCATCGATGGGTTCAAATACGGTTCCCGAATAACCCGGATAAGAACATGTTCCTTTTTTTGAGCCATTGAGCGATGTCCAACTTGGGTTGTCAACTTCTCCAAAAGGGTAGTTGCCTCGTTGCCCATTGGTGTATCCGTCGGTAAGGTAAAGGTGGTAAAGGTCGGTGTACATTGGGTACCCGTCGTTAAACCAACTTTTTGGGAAGCTGTGTTCACGGTTATAGCAGCTTCCTTCGCCGGAGTAGTTTCCACATTGGTCTTCGCCAAAAACGAAATTGTACGGATCTTGTCCATCGGGCACTTCTGAATACACATCCAGCGGCGAACCGTCATTTTCAAAGTAATGATCTACCTCTAGTGTTTGAAAGTGTGTCCACAGTGCCGAGTACGACTGCGAATTATGGTCATCAATAATATTGTGAAGTTGAGTTTTGAGCGTGTAGCCCGTTCCGGTAGCTTCGTCGTAATACCCCGACGGCTGTGCCTGTAATGCAATTGTAAAACTTGTTACAATTAGTAGTAGTGTAAGAATTTTCTGCATATCGTTATTTTTTTTAGCTTAGCGAAAGTACGCAAATAACCTGCCATGGAGAAGGTTTCTTCGAAAACTTCTTGTAATTCATGTGGATTCATGTAGTTTATGAGAGTAAAATAATGAGTTTGGTATAAAATAGGGTATTATGTGGTTTTCAGCTACTTTATTGCCTACATTTTAAGGGTGTAGGTAGTTGAAAATCAGTCACCCTATTCGAGTTGGGGGCACAGCTGATTTTCGTTTTTTAGTAATTTGAAAACCTTTTTGTACCGGCCTCATTAATGGTATTCGTTGGATTATTAGTTCCATTTTGACACATTAAAAAAATCTAAAAATAAACCCGGAAGTGAACAGGTTGATTTTTCTACTTTCGTCTGTTGGTTTGCGGATCAGGGCAAAAAAGCGAAAAATAAACTCTGGTTCTGATCTGTCAACGTAGTTTTCGGGAGCGTGTTAGGATTGGAATAGCGATTTTTTACTCAAATTGCTTTTTCTACAGCCAGAGCATAAAATACTATGCATAAAATGATAAATTTGCATCCGAAAAATATTAATCATACTAAAATCTATACCCATTTATACTCAATTGTGTGTCGGTGGGAGGGGTAAGGACCTGAAAATATGCTGTTTAATTCGCTCGATTTTGCTATTTTTCTTCCTATTGTGTTTCTCCTTTATTGGTATGTAACATATAAAAACCTGCGATGGCAAAACTTTTTAATTGTTGCTGCCAGCTATGTGTTTTATGGGTGGTGGGATTATCGGTTTTTATCGTTAATTCTTTTTAGCACTGTGGTAGACTATCTGGTGGGGCGAAGGTTGCAAGTGGTAAAGAAAGAGATGAGCCGAAAGTTATTGCTATGGACTAGTATTCTGGTTAACCTGGGCTTCCTTGGTTTTTTTAAATATTACAATTTCTTTCTGGATAATTTTATTGCAGCATTTTCCTTTTTTGGCCATGCCATTGAAGGAAATTCACTAAATGTTATTCTTCCGGTTGGTATAAGCTTCTATACCTTTCAAACTCTAAGTTACACCATCGATGTATATAAACGAAAACTAGAACCTACAAAAGATTTTGTTGCTTTTGCTGCATTTGTAAGCTTTTTTCCGCAATTGGTTGCAGGGCCTATCGAGCGAGCTACACATTTACTGCCGCAATTCTATAAAAAACGCACATTTGAATACTCCAAAGCGGTAGATGGCATGCGTCAGATTTTATGGGGACTGTTTAAAAAAGTGGTTATTGCCGATAATTGCGCCGAATTTGCCAATTTAATTTTTAACAATTCTGCCGAAATGTCCGGGAGTGCGCTGGTTTTGGGCGCTATTTTCTTTACGTTCCAGATTTATGGCGATTTTTCCGGGTATTCCGATATCGCCATTGGCACAGCAAGGCTATTTGGTTTCGACCTGATGCGCAATTTTGCTTTTCCTTACTTTTCGCGCGATATTGCCGAATTTTGGCGTCGCTGGCATATTTCATTGTCCACATGGTTTCGCGATTATTTGTACATCCCTTTGGGCGGAAGCCGGGGAGGAACGGGTATGAAAATACGGAATACTTTTATTATATTCATTGTCAGTGGGTTCTGGCATGGTGCCAACTGGACTTTCATTGTTTGGGGAGCGTTAAATGCTGTTTATTTTTTGCCGCTCTTATTAACCAAGCGAAACAGACAAAATGTTGAGATTGTGGCCTTGGGCAAACGATGGCCAACAATAAAAGAGCTTGGCGCAATAATGCTCACGTTTGGTCTTACTGTGCTTGCCTGGATATTTTTTAGAGCCGAAAATCTAATGCATGCGTTTGATTATATTTCAGGCATATTTTCCGAATCGCTTTTTTCGGTACCCGAATTTACCGGATTGAGGAATGCTGCTCGTACGTTGCTGTTTATTCTTGTTTTTATTATAATCGAGTGGGTCGGGAGGAATGAACAGTATGCTATTGCTACGCTGGGAGAAACATGGAAGCGACCATGGAGGAGGTTGTTTTATTATGCAATAATCGCTGCCATTATTTGGGTTGGAGGTAGCGAACAAGAGTTCATATATTTTCAGTTTTAATGATAATCGATGGCTTGTTAGGAGTCGTAATTTGAATCGTTTTATAGATGAAAGAATCCAAAGATATACGCGTTTTTCAGAGAAGATTAGTCGTTTTCAGCCTGCCTGTATTTTTGGCTATGTTGGTTACGCTGGGCGTATATTTGGCTGTGAAAAGCAATGTTGATGCAAAGCTGGAAAAGATGGGCGCACATGAGACACTGATTATGGGCGATTCGCAAATGCAACGAATTAACGGCAAGTATTTTTCATCAACCACAAAAAATACAGCCAGCTCGGGCGAGCATTTTTACATAACTTATAATAAACTCAAGCATATTTTGAACGCGCAAACTTCTCGCGTGAAACGCATTGTTTTAGGTGTTTCTGTGCATAGTTTTGCCCCGGTTTACAATCGAATGCTCGACCTGTCCTTGTCAGAAGGCAAAAATAGTTGGGAGCGATATCTCTATTTTCTTTCTTCTTACAGAGTAGATGAACCTTTTAATATAGAAAATATTCCGGTAAAAAACACTCTTGCAGGTATTTATAAAGGTCCCGATTGGGGAGGGCTCTTCGAGTCTGAACATTCAAATCCCGATTCAGCCACAATTGAACGAATTTATACAATGCATTTTTCCGGTAAAGGCAATGCGCAAAAGATTTGCGAAAACCAACGAAAATATTTATACCTTATAGATAGTTTATGCAAGGCGAATAATATTGCATTGTTTTTGTGTTCAACCCCTTATCATTCAGCATATAAGAATCGTATTTCTGACAAATACTTCGATTTTTTTCATGAAACCATGAACCATTTTAATGCCAATCAGCACATTAACTTTTTATCCGAGCCTCCAAATGCAGCATGGATGAGCGATGCCAACCACTTGAACGTTGAAGGTGCTGCCATTTACAGTAAAAAAATCGATCAGATTATACACGAAAGGACGAGTGAGTCTGTGCAGAAAGAATAGACTATTATATCATGAAAACAATAGAAAGTCCATAAGTCAGCAAAGAAAATTTATAACGATGAGGTATTTATTCTTTCTCCTTGGATTGTGTTTCGTTTTTCCTGCGGTTATCTTCGCACAACATGTGCCCGTGCCGAAAAGAATTGACTATGTAAACCCTGTGCAATCACTCGACGAACTAGTCCAGCAGTTTGAGGGGAAGCTTGTTTATATCGATTTTTGGGCTCCATGGTGTTCGCCATGCTTAAAGTCTTTCGAAAAAGCCGGGGAGATGAATGCATATTTTGAAAAACACGATATTGTTCGCCTATATGTTTCGATTGAGAAAAGTGTCACTGCTGAGCAGAAAAGGGTGAATAAAGTCAGGAATTGGAAGCAGATTATTAACCAGCATCAGGTTTCGGGTTATCATTATTATGCCGAATTAAAAACTGCCTTGTTTGATGAAATTGCAGACAATTTTATGCGTGGGAAACTTTCTTTGCCACGGTATGCCATCATTAATAAAAATGGCGAAATTGCAGATCGGAATGCTCCAAGTATGGATAAACCCGATAAGTTAAAACGAAAATTTGCGAAACTTTTGAACGAATAATTTTGATTGCAAAATGGAACAGGCACTGGAGCAAGCACTGGATCGTATACTAGGCTTGAATGCAGAAGAAAAGGAACAAGTAAACCTATTTTTTACGCCTCAGCTTTTGCCTGCCAAAAAGTATTGGATAGAGGAGGGCGACCGATGTAACGAAATTGCTTTTATTGAAACCGGGTATTGCCGGGTTTTTCATTTCG
>JAWOEM010000107.1:0-5399 GCA_046482785.1 Salinivirgaceae bacterium | reverse complement strand
GAGCTATTATATCAAAATCCTGATTTTTCGGATTGTTATATAAATAATTTACCCAATTATATTTCGAACCAGGCAGTTAGCAATTACGAAATTTATCCTAATCCATTCAACGATGATTTAGTACTTAATAAAAAAGATCAGGAAAGCGATCTAGTAACAACATTTGAATTATACAACAATATGGGTGTGTTATTAAAAAAGATAAAATTACAGCACCAACGGTTCACATTAATGTTTCTGCTTATACAAGCGGTATTTATTATTACCGCTTGTATTCAAATAATCAAAATTTACAAAAGGGAATACTAATTAAAAAATGACGAGAACCGAGCCATGATAATACTATTGACACACTCGTATAATACCCAATTCCGCTAGGATTTTGACCTTGATAAATTTTATCCATGTGAATTTTAGGTGAAAGATCAAGATTTCGCTTTTACATAGCTTGAGCAAGTCAAGGCTGGCCCCTTCTGAAAATCAAAGTGTCCCGATTTTCGGGAAAATTGCTTTCAGAAAGGGCACAAACCTTTGCCGCCAATTACTTTTCGGCGGTATAACTTCTATGCTTTGGGCTCTAATACCAATAGTATATCGCCTTTAGCAACAGAATCGCCTGAATCACATTTGATCTCTTTTACGGTACCTTCTGCTTTAGCATTAAGGTTGTTCATCATCTTCATGGCTTCGAGCACTACCAGTGTATCTCCAAATTTCACCTCATCACCAACCTTTACTTTGCACTCAACAACCATACCCGGAATTGGTGCAAGAACACTTCCGGAATCGCCTTCATTATTAGCCGATTCTTTTTTCTTACGGCCATTAAATTGAGGTGTAGCCGGACCGTTAGGATCGTTAATTTCTACAATAAAGGTTTCGTTATCAACGGTAACTTCAAGCTCACGTCCCTTCCCTTTTCCTTTCGAAGTCAGTTCACCGGAAAGGGCTTTTCTTACAAGCTCCTCTTCTTTTTCAATCTCGGCCATTGTTTTAGCTTTAACATCTGCCGGCACTTCCTCCAAGCCATATTTCCATTTCAAAAAGCGTTTTCCTGTAATAGGATACAATGCACATAAAACTTCGTCATCAACATCTTTTGCAAGATCTCCAAATTTCGTTTTAACCTCATCCAATTCTGGTTCAAGAATAGATCCCGGACGCACTGTAATAGGCTCTTCTCCTCTGGGGTAACCTTTAAGCGCTTTCTTTTGAACCTCTGGATTAATTGGATCTGTGGTTTTACCATACAAGCCATAACAAAGATCTTTTACCTCTTTGGTTATTTGTGCATATTCTCCTTCGTAAGAATCGAACAGTACATTGTTTACTGTTTGTACGCCAACAATTTGAGATGTAGGAGTTACTAATGGAATATTGCCTAGATCTTTACGAACCTTAGGAAGCAAACGATATACTTCCGGTAGTTTATCCAATGCATCCATAGCTTTCAACTGATTTACCAGGTTCGAAAGCATTCCTCCCGGAGTTTGGTGCAATAATACATTAATATCGGTGGTGGCATACTTAGGTTTATTATCTAAGTGCTTATATTTAGGAATATATTTTTCCATTTCTTCAGCAATGGCATTAATCTTATTAATATCCATTCCTGAATCACGGTTTGTACCCAACAACGACATAATCAAAGGCTCTACAGCCGGGTGTGACGTACGGTATGCATAAGGGCCAATACATGTGTCAACAATATCGACACCTGCCTCTATAGCCTTAAATATGGCTAAATCTCCCATGCCAGAAGTAAAGTGAGTATGCAGGTTAATTGGAATATCGGTAAATTTCTTGATTTCGCGTACTAAATTATAAATATCATAAGGAGCAACCAACCCTGCCATATCCTTAATACAAATAGAATCAACACCAAAATTAATCAGATCTTTTACCTTATCGATGTAATATTCTATATTGTATACTTCTCCGCCCAAGCGAGGTTGATTCAGAGTATAACACACAACACCCTGAAAGTGCTTTCTATTGTCTTTAATCACTTTAGCCGCAGTTTCGAAATTTCGGAAATCATTCAGTGCGTCGAAACACCTGAAAATATCCATCCCATTATCGATTGAACGCTGTACAAAAGCTTGAACCACATCATCGGCATAATTACGGTATCCTACCACATTTTGCCCACGAAGAAGCATGGAAAATGGTGTTTTAGGCATATGCTTTTTCAATACTCTTAAACGCTCCCATGGATCTTCGCCCAAGAAGCGGTGCATGGCATCAAAGGTGGCTCCACCCCATGTTTCAACAGAATGGTAACCTGCATCGTCGATCATTTTTGCCACAGGTAACATATCTTCTGTACGGCCACGTGTAGCGAATAGCGACTGATGGCCATCGCGTAAACTTACGTCGTTAATTTTAATTGGATTATCCGCTTTCGGACGATCACTATCATAATTTAGTTGGGTCATTTGTAAAACCCCGTGCTTATCGTATATCATTTTTTTCTTTTTTTTGAATTAATACTTTTTTCGAATAACAGGAAACTAAGATTACACACTAAGCAGAGCTTGTGCATAAGGTCAGATGTGTTTAGTGAATAAACTTGATTTCAAGGCTTACGAAACTCAAAACCGTTAATTTCGCGGTTCATCGGGATGATAATGGATTGAGAGTGTAACGCAGAAAACTGGGTTTATTAACGAACACTACGTATACTCCGACCACGTAGTTGGGCAACCATACGTTTGGTCATCATCATTTTAATGCCGGTACGAGCCCAAGAAACATTAGCAGAGTTTTCAAGCTTTAATGCTTCAGTTTGCTCTAGTTCAATATGATGAGCAACTGCCACTAAAACTGCTTTTTTGATCTTTTCCTCTCGTGTCATAATTATTGATTTTAATCATCGATTTATCAAAGGTGTTTTTTACAATGGAATGTTCCCGTGTTTCTTGGCTGGCAGAGCCTCTGCTTTGGTTTTCATCGCATTAAGTGCATCAACCAAACGTGCACGTGTTTCGCTTGGAAGAATTACATCGTCTATATATCCACGCTTAGCTGCTAAATAAGGAATGTTAAATGCTTCTTCGTACTCCTTAATTTTTTCATCAGTCTTCGCTTGCCTATCATCAGACGCTGCAATCTCTTTTTTGTATGCAGAAATTACTTCTACCGCGCCTTTAGCCCCCATTACAGCAATTTCGGCAGTAGGCCATGCAAACACCATATCGGCTCCCAATGGCTTAGAACACATTGCCAAATAGGCTCCACCATAGTCTTTCCGCGTTACCACTGTAAATTTAGGAACCGTCGATTCACCATAACTCCATAGTAATTTTGCTCCATGACGAATAATCCCATCCTGCTCTTGATTTACTCCCGGAAGGTATCCCGGAACATCTACAAATGTGATTAACGGGATATTAAATGCATCACAAGTTCGAACAAAACGGCTAATTTTATCAGACGCATTAATATCTAAGCAACCGGCCTGAACTAAAGGTTGATTTGCAATTATACCAACCGATTGGTTGTCTAATCGCCCATAACCAACAATAGCATTTTCGGCATAGTGCTCGTGTACTTCGTAAAATTCACCCTGATCAAGAACCGATTCGATTACAGCCTTCATATCGTAAGGCGTTTTAGTGTCGTCCGGAATAATTGTATCCAGTTCCTCGCAAACCCGTTTCGGATCGTCTCCCATCGGTATTTGAGGTGTTTCCTCCAAATTGTTGTTTGGCAAATAGCTTAAAAGATAGCGAATAGACTCAATAGTATCTTCGTCGTTATCGCAAGCAAAATGAGCATTGCCACTTTTCGTATTATGAGCCATCGCTCCACCAAGTTCTTCAAAAGTAGTCTCCTCACCCGTAACAGTTTTAATTACATAGGGTGATGTAATAAACATATGACTCTGCTTTTTAACCATATAAACAAAGTCTGTCATAGCTGGAGAATAAACCGCTCCACCGGCACAAGGCCCCATAACAGCAGAAATCTGTGGAATTACACCGGAAGCTCTCGAGTTACGCATAAATACATCGCCGTAACCTTTTAGTGCATCAACACCTTCTTCTACACGTGCTCCACCAGAATCGTTAAGTCCAACAATTGGAGCCCCCGCACTTACTGCCAGATCCATGATTTTACAAATCTTTGCTGCATGCATTTCACCTAAAGATCCTCCACGGGAGGTAAAATCCTGAGAGAACGCAAACACTGTTCGTCCGTTCACTAAACCATGGCCAATAATTACTCCATCGGAAGCAATTTTCGTATTTTCAAAGCCAAAGTTTACACAGCGGTGTTCCACAAACATATCTAACTCTCGAAAACTCCCTTCATCAAAAAGCAAATCTATTCTCTGGCGGGCAGAAAGCTTGCCTTTTTCATGCTGCTTGGCAATACGCGCTTCTCCACCCATCATTTTAACCTCTTCTCTTTTTTTCTTTAAGAGATCTAACTTTTCGGATACCTTCATTTTATTTCTTTTTAGAAGTAATTTAAAAAGTCTTTACAACTATCTATTTTACTTCAGTTGATACTCAGTTTTAAACCTGATTGGTTTGTTTGCAACCAAATTCCAACAATTATTCCAATTGTCTGCGAGTGACGATAAATACGCCTGTTAGAGATGCTGTTTTAAAACACCCCCATGTGTCCGTAAACGTTTGTGGGCCAACCTAAACCATCGAATGCATCGCATATCATATCTTATTACCGGTTCAGGAAAATCCATCGATTCTAATATAATTGGTGCTTTCTCATCACATAATGTATCACCTGTTGAAGTATCTTTCAACCCTACACCTGCTGCAATATCTCCTGAATATACAATATCAATTTCCTCACGATGATTTGCGTGCATTTGAAGTATACGACCTATTCTCTCACGTTTATTCTTAGAGGTATTAGTAATATATGAACCTGATTTTAAAGTCCCCGAGTAAACTCGGAAAAATGTTAATTTACCAACATAAGGATCAGTCATTACTTTAAATGCTAAGGCAGCAAATGGTGCACTATCGTCTGAGTTTCTGAGTTCTTCCTTTCCATTTTCTAGCTTACCTTTAATAGGTGGAACATCGGTAGGTGCAGGTAAATAGTCAATAACAGCATCTAACATTAATTGAACACCTTTATTTTTATATGATGAACCACATAAAACTGGAAACAAATCAACAGATAAAGTTCCTGCACGCAAGGCTTTCTTTATTTCTTCATTGGTGATTTCTTCTCCTTCTAAGTACTTTAAGGTAAGTTCTTCATCAATTTCTGCTACTGCTTCTATTAAATTACCTCTCCATTCTTCAGCAAGGTCTTTATATATATCAGGAATATCTCTTGCTTCTGTACGGGTTCCTAAATCATCTAAGTAATAAAAAGCCTGCATTCCTATAAGATCTATAATACCTTCAAATGTATCC
>JAWOEM010000094.1:0-6883 GCA_046482785.1 Salinivirgaceae bacterium | reverse complement strand
AAATTACGCTTCCACCCGCTCTGTTCAATAAATTAAATGACATATAAAAGCTGAACAAGCCTCTTTTATGTCATTTATATTGATTGAACATTCACCCCTACGCTAGCCCGCCAATTTGATCAGGCCAACCCGCATTGAGCACCTACTCAACAATACCTTATTACCATGAATTATGGGGTTGACTTAAGTTCTTAAAGAGGCCTCCTTCCTTCTTGAAACCAATAGCCGAAGGCAAATTGCATTGAACTTGTGAGCTCAATGCATTCTTTACAATCAGTTTTGTTGGATTAAGACTTTTTGAGTTCTTAATAAAACTTAAATTATTGATTGATTTATGGTAGAACCATGCTGTTGATTGACATAAGTTTCTTTTGCGGGTACCTTCTAGCTTGAAGCAAGCGCTGAATTAAAAGCTGTTTGAGCGGATGCGGATGGACTTGCAATGAGAAAAACAATCGATTATTGCATCCGTGAGTTCTTTTAATTCCGCTTGTAAGAGCTAAGAAGGTCGCGAAAGAAACTAAGTCTTGATTTCCGCCAGTTGTCGGACAAGATTTTGTTCTTTTCATTAAGGAAAAGAACATATAAAAAGTTAAAAAGCACCACGGAGCCTTAGTGTTTTTTAGTTGGTGTGTTACGTTTCTGCCGCCCGAACCCTCCCAAATCCATTAGGCGGCAAGACTTAAGTTTTGCTTCGTTCTTTTTTTTTGACAAAAATCAAGATGGAGGCTCTTAAAAGCCTTACACAACATTTTTATTTCCAAACTTTAAATTGCAACTATGAGCAGCATGAAAACTAAAACTCCACAACTTTATGAACTGATCCATGTTTTGGGGTGTGCCCGTTAATAAAACGTAAAGAACAAGCCTGTCTTCGAGAATCGGGAGCTTGGCCATTTTGAAAATCAACAGTCTGCCAGCTGGCTGATAACTGTTCTCAAAATGGTTATAACGCAATACATTGAGCTTGTCGAAATGCAGTTATTGGAATTTTTTTGTGGGTACTAATTACCTAAATTACCAAATTACACAAACGTTGTGGCGATGAAGTGAAGGCCTTACTTGTAAAGTCCAATCAACCGAACCACCGTTAGGAGGTGAGCTCATGAATCACCGTTAGGTGATGAATAAACTTCATGGAGCCAAAACTTTGTTTTACAAATATACATCTTTACCCGTCAAAACGAAGTTTTGGCGGGGTTAAATCAAAACCTTAAACCCACGAATCGCATTGGCCGCCTTTGATTTATACGCCGCTGTTAGCTGCTGACATTCCTCAATTGCAAATAGTCTTTTGCCGTCAATACGGGTAATTTTGATAGTCTAAAATCTTTTAGGTTTCTAGTTAAAATAACTTCAAGGTCATTTTCAACTGCAGTATAATACTGAATAGCATCTTCAAAATCAGTAAAGTCCGAATCTAACGACAAATCAATTATTTTATCATCCACAGGAAGAACTTCTACTAATACTTTAAATTTCCTGAGATGTTTTCTCGCATCCTGTATTTTTAGTCCTTGTGATAAAATATAATGTGTATTAGCAAACGTCAAAGATGACACAAATAGTTTAACTTTCCTTTTATCTGACAATGTAAATAATTCTTGTGCTTCACTTAAAAATTCGCTTCGTTTAGCTAACAAATCTATTACTATATTGGTATCTACTAATATTCGATCCATTATGAATATTTTTTTGTTAAGAAATCAGTATAGTCCTTTTTATCGTTTTCAGATATGGAAACAACTCCAGTTAAGCTTTGAACTAACGGGCTAATCTTAACACTTTTTCTCTTCTTTGCAGTTATTGCATGCAAATAGCTTTCAATAAGCTTTGATAAGCTAATGTTATTCTCCTTTGCATATTTTTTAGCTTGCTCTATAATTGAATCATCAAGCTTTAAAGTCAGTTTTGCATCCATAATTATTTATTTAGTACGTACAAAATTACACATATTATACGTATTTTGCAAGAGATTTGTTTCCTATGTTAGCAGCTAATGCACGGGAAGGTGAAATGTAGCACAAAAGAAACAGAGCCTTCAAATCCCCTCAATTTTTTATTTCCCTAATCAGCAACCTGACTCCATTTCACCGATAATCCCTACAGAATTCCCAAAAAAAAGTCAACGCACAAATTTACGACAACGAAAATGCATGCTCTTTATGTTCCATCATTTTTCGCATGTTGATTAGGGCGTAACGCATTCTTCCAAGTGCTGTATTGATGGAAACATTGGTGTGTTGCGAAATTTCTTTAAAACTCATATCCATAAAATGGCGCATAACCACTACTTGGCGCTGCTCAAATGGCAATTGCTCTACTAACTGACGCACATTACCGTGGATCTGTTTTAGTGCCATCTCTTCCTCAACGGTATCTTCGGCAAATTTTGTAGAGTTAAGCAGATCGGTATCTTCAGAATCGTTTGAAACGGTGCGCATATTTTTCTCGCGACGAAAATGGTCAATCACCAAATTGTGTGCAATCCGCAGCACCCAACTTACAAATCGGCCTTCATCTTTGTATTTCCTTTTGCGCAGGGAATCGACTACCTTAATAAAGGTGTCCTGGAAAATATCTTCCGCAAGGGCATCGTTTTTCACAAGTAGTACAATATACGTGTATACACGATTTTTGTGCCTGTTTATTAGCACTTCAATGGCGGAGTTTTGTCCGTTAATAAATTCATTAACGAGATCGAAATCACTCTTTTGGTCGGCTCTCATAAGCTTTCAATTTGATTAAATTCAGAGTAGATTTCTATCCTATAGGCAAAACATTTTTTTGGTTAGTATGTATGCAAAAATAGTGATTGACTTTAATATAGCAAACATTTATGTGGTAAATTTACACGAATGCCGCATTTTTAATGATGAGATTCCATTTGCAAGTGTAATTTATCTACGAATTGCATGAATTACACAAATTGAAATTGCTCGCGAAATTCAGGAGTAAAAAATGTAAAAATCCGGTGTATTTCTGATTATTGCACTATTTTTGTTTGTGCCTAGTGTCATGTCAAGCATAATCTTACGGGCCAAGTATTGATCTTTTCATTTTTATCTGCGTTAAAAAATGTTTACAGAACGCTGCTATGCGCACATTTTTTGCCTTGCTAAAAACGAAAATATCTTCAACTTACCCGAAATATCAAACTTGACATGACACTAGTGTTTTTACTCTATGGTCTGTTAAGTAAAAAGGCGATTGAACCATTTCAATCGCCTTTTTGCTTTTCTTTTTTCTATTCTTACTAAACGCGGCCTGTTATGGCGGAATTCATTTCTCCAAATCGTTGATGCATTTTTTGAGTTAGCTCCGGATTTCTATTATCGGTCGCATTGATTAGCTCTCTTAGCATATACATTTTCCCATACACCTCTTCCTGGGCTTCTTGCTTCTGGTCAACAGGTAGTTTTTCGAACATTATAAACCAAGTGTCCAGTCGGTTGTACATTTCTTCAGCCAAACTTTCTGCCTTTTCGGTTGCTCCTGCTGCATAGTAGGCGCCAACCAATTCGTGTGCACGATAACCGTAGGCTACTTTATCTGCCGAAATGGTGTTGGTAATTAAGTCGAGCAGTTCAATTGCTTTTTGGTTTTCACCGATCTTCACCAGCTCTTTTGCCACATCTGCGGCCATTTCCCGATATCCGAATGTGTAAAACATACGCACGTGAGTCCAGTCGAGGTAGATGTCGGAATCCACATTTCCCCAATCGAATTGGTTCATAATGAGGTTATACTGGTGTTCGGCATTCGAGAATGCTTTGTCAGATCGTTTGAATGGCAATAAGCGGTACACCAACCCTTCGCGATGTACGTACTGACGTAGCCCAAGCCCATCGACCATACTTTCGTCGAGAAAGTAAATGGGGCGTTTCCAGTCGTTGTTGGCAATAATGTCGAGTATAATCAGTTCATCAGCGCTAAGCGATTTTGCTTTTAAACGGAAACTTAGCGTGTCGGGCACTGCATTTTCTTCGATTTGATAATCGGTGAGGGTGTTTTTCAGGTTTTCTTTATTCACAGGCACAAAAATATTTTTTACCGGAATATAATTGCGCTGACTTCCATCGCGGTAAGCAATTTTGGTGTTTTTGTTATTGCTTCTTACGAAATCGATAACCTGAGCTGCCGATGCGGGTCTTTTGCGTTTTTCAACTACCTCTACCGACATGTTGTTCCCCATAAAGAAATCGTCGCTTTGGAACGTTATGTCGAGTGCACCGCGGCGTGCAAAATTGGTGTACAGTTGTTTGATGTACCAGCCTGTGGGCAGGAATGTTTTGAGAATGGGAAGCACATCGGTGCGGTATTTTTCCACTTCCTGAATGTACCAAACGGGATAGGAGTCGTTATCGGCAGCAGTAAAAAATACTGCATTCTCGTCGCATGAGGAGAGTAGGTTTTTTGCGTGTGCACGCGTGGTATACCTTTCCGAACGGTCGTGGTCGTCGTAGTTTTGCTCCAGCATATTGGCGGGTACAGCCAGCCCAACAAGCACAAACGCAGTAATGGCATAGGCTTTTTTGTACCGTACATTTTTCACAAGTGTTAAAAGCCGGAGGGCACCAAGGCCAATCCAAATGGCGAATACATAAAACGACCCCACAAAAGCATAATCGCGCTCGCGTGGAGTGCGGGGTATTTCATTCAGGTAAAAAACAATGGCTGCGCCGGTTAGTATAAAAAAGAGCACTGTAATTAGCGTGTTGTTTTTATCGGCTTTGTATTGGTACGCAAGTCCTATTAATCCTAAAATAAGCGGAAGGAAATAGTATTTGTTCGATGCTTCGTTGTTTTCTAAATCGGCAGGCAGAATTTCTTCCGGAACGATGCGATTATTGTCGATAGCCGGAATTCCACTTTGCCAGTTTCCGTGAATGTTGTGTCCAAGTCCCTGAATATTATTTTGCCGACCCACAAAGTTCCACATAAAGTAGCGGCCATACATGTAGCCAAGCTGGTATTTGAAGAAAAAACTCAGGTTTTCGCCAAATGTTGGAACTTGAATGGTTTTACGCGTTCCATCGTAATCGGTAATCGAAACCGGACGCCCTTCTATATCGATCCATTTGTGGTATAATTGCTCGTGCTGCGGATTGCTATGGCTGGCCATGCGCGGGAAAAAGGTCAATGTGTTTTCATCGAAAATGTACTCCGGTATCAACAGATCTTTCTGGTATTCTCCGTCGTAAAGTTGGTAGGTGTATCGCTGATTAATGTCCACTAGCGGTGAGTTAAAGTTGTTGCCATAAAAAAGCGGACGTTTCGGGTATTGTTCCCGGTTTAGGTAGTCTACCAACCCATAGATGTTTTCAACATTATTTATATCGATGTAAGGCTGGTCGTTTGAACGAATTATGAGAATGGAAAACGTGCTGTAACCGGTTAGCCAAAGAGCAAAAGCTACTGCAACAAAATGGGCTGCAATTTTTCCCTGTCGGCGAAAGCGAATAATACCATATGCCGTTCCTAAGGTGAGTAGCATTAAAAATGTGATGGCGCCGGTATAAACAGGCAGCCCCATTCCATTAACAAACACACGGTCGAAGTAGGCTGTAAATGCCACAACGCCCGGAATAAGCCCGAAAATGATAAATGCCATTAGTGCCGACGATAAAATGAGGGTAATTATCACACCTTTTGTCGATGGCGTAAACTTTTTATAGTAATAAACCAGTGCTATGGCAGGCAAGGCAAGTAAGTTGAGCAGGTGAACTCCAACGGAAAGTCCCAGTAGCAAGAAAATAAACAATAACCAGCGGTCTGCGTAAACCGATTCATCTTGTTCCCATCGAATGATGCACCAAAACACCACCGCCGTAAATAGCGATGAGGTGGCATAAACCTCCCCTTCTACGGCCGAAAACCAGAACGTATCGGTAAAGGCAAATGTTATGGCGCCTAAAAAGGCTGCTCCCGTAAGAATGTTGATGTTAAACGATAGGCTGGGGTTTTGATTTGTTTTTTGCAGTATTTTTTCGCCAAACCAATAAATGGTGTGAAAAAGAAAAAATATGGTAAATGCACTGGCTGTAGCCGATAGTAGGTTAACCATGTAGGCGACCTGACTGCTGTCGAATGCAAATAGGCTGAAAAACCGCCCGAGGAGCATGAAAACGGGTGCGCCCGGGGCATGACCAATTTGCAGCCCTGCCGCACATGCAATAAATTCACTGCAATCCCACATGCTTGTAGTGGGTTCCAGCGTTAACCAATAAACAATAAATGAAATAATAAGTGCTAGTAGTCCGCCAATTTTCCGTACCATGATATTAATATTGAATGTTTTCTGCAAAAATAGAACCTTCGTACAAATTAGCCCTATAAGTTCACATCTATTTTCGTTATGTTTGTATTCAATTGAAACGCCAGCAAAACATTATTGAACAAGTAGAGCACTTATTATGATTTATATTCGCCGGAGAAAGAGTCGTATAACGTTTTGGGGATTAATTATCGCATTGCTTGTGTTGTCGTCTGTGCCAAGTGGTTCGCTAAGTTATACGCAAACAGTGCCTGTACTCCAGTTGCGATTCGATTATTTGTTGCATTTTGGAGTTTATTTTCTCATTGGAGGTATTGGTGCCATGGCCTATCGGCACAATTTGAAGTTTGTATTATTTTTAGTGCTATTTATGTTGATGGAGGAAGGCCATCAGTATTGGATTCCGCACCGTACGTTTAACCCCATCGACCTATTATCCGATTTTTTGGGAGCAGCCTCCGGCATTTTAGCCGTAAAATATGCTATTCGTAATCGGTGGATTGAACTAAGGGGCTAGGCAGGTTCCTGGACCAAATATATACGGGACGGATTATCATCACGATCATTCGAAAGGTAGGAGCGTGTTTGGACAGAACATAGTTGACT
>JAWOEM010000017.1:0-3009 GCA_046482785.1 Salinivirgaceae bacterium | reverse complement strand
TCGGTTCGGGGTTGCTAAAAGCACAATCCGATTATTCATCAGTATACCGCTTTCTTACATTGCCCACTTCGGCCTACTCGGCATCGCTTGGCGGCAGCCCAATTGCCAGTGCAGATAGCAATATCAATTTAATTTCGGTAAATCCTGCACTGCTTAATGAACGAACTCACAGCCAAATGGGGCTGAACTATTCAAATGTGAGTCCCGGAATTAATATGGGAATGATTGCTTACGGATACGATTTGGCCGAAAAGGGTAGTTTTGGATTTGGTTTTCAATACCTGAATTATGGCCAAATGGATGCTTACGATGAATTTGGAACCGATATGGGAACATTCACAGGTGGCGATTATGCATTAATGGCTTCTTGGTCGCAATTGCTGTTAGAAGATTTGCGCATTGGCGCTACAGTCAAAGGTATTTATTCCAAAATAGACCGTTATCAGTCGCTCGCAGCAGCATTCGATGCAGGTTTAACCTATAATAATGAAGATTGGCTCCTCACGGTTTCGGTGGTTGCTAAAAATATTGGTGCCCAGATAGATGAATATATTGAGGGTGAAAATGAACCCCTTCCCCAGGATTATCAATTTGGAATTGCCAAAGGTTTGCCGCATGCACCATTTCGATTTTCCCTTGTAGCACATCATTTACACCAGACAGATTTGCTCATCGAAAACCAAAATACTGTTACACCAAATAATACAGATCTGGCTCCCGATGAATTGGAGATTGACTACATTAACAATAAAGCTGAAAGAATTGCCCGACATTTTATTTTTGGTGTCGAGTTTTTGCCCAGCGAAAAATTCACTGCCCGGGTAGGATATAATTATTACCGACGCAGCACCATGAAAATGATTGAGAAGGGGGGTATGGTAGGCTTTAGTCTTGGGGCTTCGCTCTTGATCAAAGGCATTCACGTCGGATATGCCTATACCGCAAATCATTTAGCAGGTGGCATCAATCAATTGTCTATTCGCACAAATCCGGCTCGCTTTTTCTAATGTCAAAATCTCTTTGTTCTGTTTTAATTTTCCTGGATTTTCAGTTTGTTAAAAACAGCATTGTCAAAGGTTATTGAAGAGCCTATGTTTTCTAAAAATCAAGACCATTGTTTAACATTGATATGCAACCACAACTGCAAAGTGTATTTTTTTTCGTTTTGCTAGGTAATAAATGGTATATTTGGCAAAAAAGAGACTATGCGAATTGCAGTTAATGTAAGACTGTTACTGAAAAATAGATTAGCAGGTATCGGCTGGTTTACATACGAAACATTGAAGCGTATTACCCGTTCCCACCCGGAGCATGAATTTATTTTTATTTTTGACCGTGCTTACGACAAAGAGTTTATTTTCTCAAAAAATATTAAACCGATAGTTGTTAGTCCGCCTACCCGGCATCCCCTTTTGTATATTTTATGGTTTGAGTGTCAAATTCCGTCCATTTTACGGAAACACAAAGCCGATTTATTCCTTTCTCCCGATGGTTTTTTGTCTTTACGAACAAAAAAACCTCAAATTGGAGTAATACACGATATAAATTTTGCACATCGTCCGCAGGATTTGCCATGGAGTTATCGGAAATATTACAACTACTTTTTTCCAAAATTTGCACAGAAAGCCTCGCGCTTGGCCACGGTTTCGCAGTATTCCAAACGCGATATTGCTGCTACGTATGGTATTGCAAATGAGAAAATCGACGTGGTGTATAATGGCGTAAATGAAATGTATACGCCATTGCCCGATGCGCAAAAGCGTGTTGTCCAAATTCATTACAGTAGCTCGTCGCCCTATTTTTTGTTTATAGGCGCTTTTAGCGCACGAAAAAACATTGCCGGATTAATTAAGGCGTTTGATATTTTTAAACGAACCGACAAGCAGAAGTTTAAACTTTTGTTAATCGGAGAACCACTATTTCGCGACTCATCATTAAAGAAAGCTTTCGATAATCTGGCACATAAGGATGATATTGTTTTTTTGGGCAGGCAAACGCCCGATAACTTGCATCAAATTTTGGCTTCTGCCTATGCGTTAGCTTTTGTGCCACTATTTGAAGGGTTCGGGATTCCCGTGGCAGAGGCTATTCAGTGCCATGTGCCACTTATTTGTTCCAATACAACTTCAATTCCTGAAGTGGCCGGACAAGCTGCCATAATGGTCGATCCGGAAGATACCAAACAAATTGCTTCAGCCATGACTGAGATTTCGACAAACGAAAAGCGGTATCAGCAATTGATTGAGGCTACTAAGCAACAAAGTGGTACTTTTACGTGGCAAAAATCGGCCGATCGGTTGTGGAATACCATTGAAAAAGGATTGAAGTAAATTTTGGTAATGAAGCTACAAAAAGAACCGCTTAAAGCATTTTTAGAACCTGGGAGAATTGAAGCCGGATGCGATGAGGCCGGACGTGGATGCTATGCTGGACCCGTATGTGCTGCGGCGGTTATTTTGCCTGAAAACTATAGCCATCCATTACTCAACGATTCAAAAAAACTCTCCGATAAGCAGCGCAGAGTATTACGCGAAACTATTATTGTAGATGCTATTGACTATGCCGTTGCAATGGTCGATCATCAGGAAATCGATCAAATTAATATTTTGAATGCATCGATTTTGGCCATGCATCGGGCGTTAGCGAAACTTAAAACAGTTCCCGATTTCATTTTAGCCGATGGCAACAAGTTTAAGCCCTTTCTGTCCATTCCTCATTCGTGTGTTATCAAAGGTGATGGGAAGTTTTTCTCCATAGCGGCTGCATCGATTCTCGCTAAAACTGCACGCGATGACTTTATGCTTGACTTACATAATGAGTATCCTGTGTACAATTGGGATAAAAACAAAGGCTATCCCACCGCTGCACATCGGAAAGCCATTTTGAAATACGGGATTTCACCTTATCACCGCAAAAGTTACCACATGCCCGGAATGGAACCCGAATTGCCTTTCCCCGATTTGTAATTGCCTCCCAACTGGTTCCACCATCATAGGTAGCGGAAATTCC
>JAWOEM010000507.1:0-5843 GCA_046482785.1 Salinivirgaceae bacterium | reverse complement strand
AAAAACGATGAACGAAGATACTATCGATAATCTTGTGGACAATATTGCAAATTATATTATTCGAGAAGATCAACTTATTGATGCCGATATTACGTTTAAAGATGTAACTGTGGCCAAAGATATTTTCAAGGAAAAGCTGAAAAACATTTACCACGCTCGCATTGAATATCCGGAAGAAAAGGAGTAAGTTGCTAATAATCAATACTTATAGTGCTAAATTTAATGACAAGGCACAAAACAAGAGTGCTTAAAGCTTTTTTTGTTTCCTCTCAATTGGTGTTTTACGCAACGTGATTTAGGATTTTTATCGAAATAAAACGAGGTTATCTAAAGGGTGAAACTTTCTAGATAACCTCGTTTTAGTTTATGGAATGTGGTTTTACTCTAAAATATCTTTCTCTATGCGCATTCTTATTTTTGTGTGGTCGATATCGTAATCCATTATCATATCTCCGGTTTTGAAGAGTTTTAGGCCATTGAGATCGTACCAAATAATGCTTTTTCCGATGCTTACACCTCCCAAAATATCGATTTGGCTGTTTCCGGAGTTAAATGCAGACACCTTAAAACGTGCATTGTTGTTAACTTTCAATGTTTTAAACGAAACCTCTTTTTCATCGTCGGTTCTAATGGTTACAATTCCTTCCGAGTTTTTAATAAATTGTATGCGACCAATACTGTTGTAAATATGTGGCGATCGCTTTTTGAAGTTCGGATTATGCTTATCGAGTGTTTTTTGTGCTTCGCTTCCGGGTAACGATATACTGCTGCTGTTTATGAGTTTAATTACTGCAAATAGTCCCGCAATGGCAGGGTTGTAGTTATTTTCCAGTAGGCGATTATTTTCCTCGAGGAGCATATCCGGAGCTGAGAACGACGCGCCGGCATCGTAGTTGGCTTTTTGCACATTTAGTCCGGCTACTTCATATGGAGCACCTGATAATAGGATGTTTCCTTCGCTGTTTATTGCCAAACCAAAATTATTGAAATATTCGGCTTCACCCAGAATATTGGTGTTTATGGGTGTTCCGTTCCATTTGAATTCACTCAGGAACATAAATCCGCTTTGCAGACCAATTTCTTCCAGTCCAACCTGATTTGCCCAGAGCAATTTTCCATCGGGGTTAAAACGAGCTACCAGAACGTCGGCCATTTCTTTGGCTTTCAGGTATTTGTATCCAAAAGAGAAGCTTTCGTCATATGAACCTGCTACAACAATATCGCCATTTGGAGCCAATGTTAGTGCGTAGCCTACTTCTGAGCCGCTGCTACCAAAGCTTTTCGCCCAAACTGCGCGTCCGTTCTTATTGTATTTGGCAACGAACATATCTTTGGTGTCGTTCTTTGAATTGAGCCCTATACCATCTAAAGTAATGTTACCTGTAAAATATCCTGTAACGTAGGAGTTTCCTTTACTGTCTGTAGCAATATCGCCTTTGTTCTCGCCTCGGTATGCTCCTTGATCCATTAGTTGTTTCCACAGTTTTCGTTGGGCATAGGCAGCGTTTAGGTGGTTTCTGAGTTCAAATATTTTTGCGGGTTGGTTTTTATACTGCGGCATAGTCATTCCTATAGGTGCGTTAATAAATGTTGGGTCGCAAATTGTATATCTTTCACCATTATACTCCAGATAGTCGCCATCTACGTCTTCGTTAAAGCGGACTGCTGTGGCCATATGGCCTGAATAGCCTACGCCAATTACTTGTAATTGCATTATTTCTTTTACTAAATAGGCAAAAAGTACAGAGCGATCTTCGCAGTCAGAGTAAGGGAAGCTGAAAAGTTCATCGGCAAAGAAAAACTTCTCGTAGCCAAACTGGTCCTGATCTGTTTTATAATCGAATGCTGTTTGCACCACCCGTAGGAGAATGGATACTGCCTCTTCTTCACTGCGACCTTCAAGTAAAGGTTGTAAGCCTTCTTTTAGCGATTGCTTAGTAGCTGCTGAAACGGTAGCATCGAAATATACATTGGCATCGGAAAGCGGGAAGTCCTGATAGTAATCAATCACATTTTTGTTGTACTTAACATCGAAGCTGTAGGCTTTGCCAATAAATGTAAAATTCACTTCTCGTGTTTTTTCAGCTTCCGATGTGTTCAGTGGGTGATCGATATTCAAGTCGAAAACTCGTGTTGCGTCGGGGAAATCTTTGTCGTAAGTGTGAATGTTGGTGTGCTCTCCGTTAATGAGGTAATACTTTAGCCCATCGAACGTAAAGAATGGCACATCGTAAATATTTGTTGCTGCAGGAAGCAAAAGGAATAGTTCGTCTTGCCGATATCCAACACGCGCTTTATATCCCGATTTAATAAGGAGGAACCACTGAAGAAAAACGGCTCCGGCATCATTACTGGTTATTTGCTCACTGGCGTTTTTAACGAGCAAGTAATACCCCCAGTCGTTTAGGTTCATGTTTTCCGAATAGGTTAGGAGTTGATCTATCAGGTGGTTATAGTTTATGTCTGACATTTCTCCATATTTTTGGGCTATGGTTTGCTCCGAAATTCCGCTTGGGAAGCTGTTCAGAAAATTTCGGTCGTAGTCGATTTCGATATCGGTGCCGTAAAAATCTATTTTGCTGTTCGAAACATCAAATGTTTCTGCCTCTGATTTTCGAATGCGCGGCGTATTTACTTCTGTCGGTTTAGCTTCTAGCTCTTTAGTTTTCTCGTATTTAATTGAGTTTGTTTCAGGTGCCTTGTTGGCTTCTGCCACAGGCATTTCTTCAGGTTTAGGCCCTATTTTCGGCTGTTTTTCCACATAAAGTTCAAATTCTTTGAACTTTTTCTCGAGGAATGCCTTCCACTCTTGATCAAGTTTTTCAATGTAGGCATCATTCTTTTTTACGTATTCTTCAAAGATTTCGTCCTGTTTTTTGGCGTAGTCTTCAAATTGTTTGTCCATTTGCTTAAAGTACTCTTCTTCGTCTACCTGAGCAATGCCGGCAAAACTAATAAGAAGGGCTGCTGAAAAAATAAGAATTTTCTTCATGGTATTTCCTTTTAAATTTGTTGTTTTCATTCATTCGGATTTTGTAAATGTTCTCTTAATCAGGCGTTTATGTTTTTGTTTCTTGTCTGATCGGTTAGCAGTTTACATTTGTCCGCGGTGCAATTTACAATATATTGGTTAAGATCAGATGGTGATAAATGTCTTTTTCATTTCGTTAACAATCATAGTAATATCTATTATATTTTGATTCCGATAACTAAAATATCGTCAATTTGCTCGTATGTATCGCCTTTCCAAGCTTCAATAGTTTCGTCAAGCACCTTTTTTTGCTCCGACATTTCCAGTGTGCAAGTCTCGATAAGTAGGTTTTTAAATTGTTTCGACATAAATTTTCGTCCTTTCTCGCCGCCGAATTGGTCGGGGTAGCCATCTGAAAATGTGTAGAGGCGGTCGCCTTTTTGGAGTTGTACGTGGTTGTTCGTAAATGGTTTATTTACTTTAATGTGATACCCAATGGGCATACGGTCGGCCTTAATGGTTTCAAGCTCACCGTTACGGATAATATAGAGCGGGTTGTACGCCCCGGCAAATTGGGCTGTTGATGTGGCGTGGTCGATTATGGTCAGGGCAACGTCCATTCCATCTTTGGAACCACCTTCGCTACCGGTCTGCTTTAGCGATTTTATAATGTATTGCCTTAATCGGTCGAGAATTTCGTTGGCAGCAATGGTTTGGTCGCGCACTACAATTTCGTTAAGGAATGCTACTCCAAGCATACTCATAAATGCGCCCGGAACACCGTGTCCGGTGCAATCGGCTGCCACCACTATGGTTTTGTTGTCTATTTGTGCAAGCCAATAATAATCGCCACTAACAATGTCGCGGGGTTTAAATAAAATAAAGTAACTATCGAGCACAGATTTTGCAAACTCGTCGCTTGGGAGCAATGCGGCTTGTATACGGCTGGCATAATGAATGCTGTCTGTAATGTCTTTTTTCTGAGCTGCAATTTCGTCGCGCTGATTGGTTATTTCTTCGTTTTGTTTTCTGATTTCGGCTGTACGTTGCCGGACCTTTTCTTCGAGCACCTTTTTCTCATATTTTAATTTTCGTTCGCGATAGCGTATAAAAAACACGATAGAAAACACTGTAAGAAGGATGTAGGAAATATAGGCAAATGTTGTTCTGTACCATGGAGGGTGAATGATCAGTCGTACGCGCATTTCATCGCTCCACACACCATCGTTATTTGAGCCTTGGGCTACAAAAACATAATCTCCCGGTGGTAGGCCGGTGTAGGGGGCTTTGCGGTTATTGGCGTCGGTATAAATCCACTGTTCATTGAAATTTCTCAGCTTGTAGCGAAATTCGTTTTTCGATGGTTCAGTGTAGTCGAGTGCTGCCAGTTCGAATGTTATAAAGTTTTGTTTAAAAGGCAATTCAATATGCCGTTTATGGTGCGAAACGCTGTCAAAGGCAACATTTTTGCCAAATATAGTAATGTTGCTTATTATGATTGGAGGGCGGTGAGGGTTTAATGAGTCTGGATTGAAACGAAAGAAACCTTTTGTAGTAGGGAGTACAAGGTCGTTTTTGAAGTTCGGGTGCCGATGATGCTGCTTTAGAAAGCTGTATGTGTCAAAATCGTTTTTTCTAAAAAAGCTCTCAGTTTCTTCTGTCGCAATATTCATTCGGCTGAGTCCTTTTATGGTCGAGATCCATATATTGCCATGAATGTCGGGAAATACCCCGTTAATATTATTGTCGGAAATTCCATCGCTGGTGGTGTATCGAACAGATCTCTGATTGCCGGGGTTGAAGCGAATCAGTCCATTGTTGGTTGCAATCCAAAGAAGGGAGTCAATTTTATAGGTTTGGCAATCGCCCATTTCTACATCAAGCGCAATATTGAAAGTGTCGATGGCAAAGTTCGTTGCCGACATACGATAAATTTTGGGCGTTTCTGAGAACCAAATTTCTTTTTTTGTTGTGTCTACGTAGCAATTTCCATTGGCCAGCGATGTTTGGTAGTTGTTTGGAGAGAAGGAAAATTTCTTGGTTAGTTGTTTTTTTTTCGGATCGAAGAGTAAGATGTTCGAAGCTGTTCGAATGAGATAGTTTTCTCCAATAGGCGAAACATCTTTTACATATCGATTGTCTAAATCAAGCATTGACTGAACATTATTTAGAAAGGGAAGAAAAGAATTTATGCTGTCAAGCGTATAATCGATTTCATACAGTCCGTCGATGGCTGCAATCCAGAGCGATTGTGGGGCGTCTATTGTAAATAGAACTTTATTATTAATTTCCCGTTCTTCAATAATTAGGTTTGGAAGCTCAATGTATTGGATAAATGAATGATTGTCTTTATCAAACCTTCCTATTCTGTTTGCAAAAGCTAGATACAAGATGTCGTTTTTGCGAAATGCATCTCGAATATCTATTTCCGGGGTATTTGTGTAGTTGTCTACCGGAAAGGGTGCGGGTGACAGGTGTATGGTATCTTTTTTTTTGGTATTCAAGTCGAAAAAATGGAGTGCTTCGCTTTGGCCGGCAGCCATAAAACGGTTTCCGGGTACATCAATAATTGGGAAGGGCGAATAATTAAGCATGCCCAAATCCACATGCTGAAACCACGAAGGTCTGAGTTTATTTAACCCACCCATAGTGGCAATCCAAATATTGTGCGAATGATCCTCTAATACTTGCCAAACCCGATTGCTGTATAGTCTGTTTTCGTTTGTTTGTTTTATATGCGTGTAGGTTTCTGCATAAGGGTTGTATACATGCATTCCATTACCGGATGTCAGCCATATCGTTTGTGTATGGTCTATAAAAATATTAAAAAGTGAAGGTTCCGTAGGGAAGAGTTTAAAGAGCTGGGCAGAAT
>JAWOEM010000506.1:0-16599 GCA_046482785.1 Salinivirgaceae bacterium | reverse complement strand
TTGCAACGCAAAAATCATCGGCGAAACGGAGGAAGAGTGGATTGAGTGGCTTTGTAGTTTCTGCTTGTTTCTTGCCAAATATCCCGTTCCCGTGTGTTTGTGCCTGATCTTAGATCTTGGATGCTAGATGTTTGATGGGGATTTTTTTTCGAGTTTTTCGTTGTTTCTGCTGTTGTCGGGAGTGAATGATTGGTGAGTTTTGTTTCTCGCTGAGTTTCACTGAGGTTTATAGCGAGACTCTGCCTTCGGCGATGCTACGGCAGACAGGTCTGCGATGTGCTTTGCGGGACTCTACCGAGAGGTCTTTTTTTGGCCTCGTATATTAAACGCGACCAATTCCGGATGAGTTGAATATTTGTAAAAAAATGTACTGCCATTTTTAAAATTCAAAATTAATTTCTAAATATTTTTGCGAAAATAAAATAATTACCATGACGTTGCGTTTCTAATGGTGTAAATTGCTCATTATCATGAGTAGCAAAACAATAGCTTTTAACCTTAATATTTAGAATTGCCTATGAAAAAATCATTTACACCCCAATCTAATCCGGATTTTTTGAACCATTTAACCGGAAAAGCTCCAAAGTTAGCGAAGCCTTCAAAATCAACAATCAACAATATTATGGCTTACGTAAACGGCACGAGAGATATTAATATTAAACAAATGGGAGCACAGAAATTTTTTCTTAATTAATGCGACATTGATACCGATAACTTGTTTTTTTCTTTTTACACTTTTGCTGTGGTGAATTAACACCATGGCAAAAGTGTTTTTTTATTGCTGCAAGAGTGCAATGGCCTCGTCAATGCTTTGAACCGGTGCAAAACACGTATTTCCGCAACAAACGATAATTGAACGTTCCGTTTCTTCAGTTAGCGGAAGAATATCAGGCCACACGTTATTATTTGCACATTGAATCTCCAATGCATCCTTGTCAATTTGCTTACCAATACTCATGAATACCTTTTCTTTTGTTTGATGATAGACATCAATCCATGAGCCCAGCATTAGCGGGTGTTGCTCCATCAGCGAACTCATTCTTTTCAGCATTTGCTGCACAAGCGCTAAGTATTCGCCATTTTCGAGCACATAGCTTAAGGAGAACCCAACTTGGGCCATTATTGCATTGGATGAGGGCATTACCGTGTCAATCCACTCAGTTTTCTTTGTAAATAGTTGCTGATTAAGTGGGTAGTAATTCAGTAAATCCTCCTCTGCTGACTTAAAAAGATGCAATGCCTGTTGAAATATTTTATCTGAAAGGGTTAACCAATTATAATTGTGTGTGTGCACATACATTTTATAAAAAGCATTGGCCGAAAAGGCATAATCGTCTAACATTCCATGGCCTGCATCGTAATTTAAAATGCGTGGAATATACCCTTTTTCATGCCATATTTTTGCTATGCCGGATAGAATATTTTCGGCCTGTTTGAAATGAGCTGCGTTGCGAGTAATGGCGTACGTGTCGAGCAGTGCTCCGCCCAAAAGCGCATTCCATGATGCTATGGCTTTATCGTCGCGCGCAGGCCTCTCTCGTTTTTCACGATGGTCAAACAAGCCTTTTTTTAATGGTTTTAGGGCTTTTAATTGATTTTCGAATGCCTGTGAGTCAAGTGTTGCTGTTTTTTCGGGATTTATTTTGAGCACGTTGGTGTTTTCCCAGTTGCCCTTGGGCTGCACATGAAAATGATCAACCCATTTTGAATCTCGCACTATTTCTGTGAATTCATCGTACTCCCATGTGTAGAATTTTCCCTCTTCACCTTCGCTGTCTGCATCAATTGCTGTGGCAAAAAGGCCGTCGCTGCGTTTCATTTCCCGTGTAATAAATTCGAACGTTTCATCAACAACATTTCGTAAAAATGGTTGCTTGGCGATGTGTCCCATTTTCGCATAGAGTGGCAGCAATTGAGCATTGTCATAAAGCATTTTCTCGAAGTGCGGAACGTGCCAGCGGTTGTCTACCGAATAGCGTGCAAAACCGCCACCCACATGATCGTAAATGCCGCCCGAAGCCATTGAAATCAGCGTATAGCCAATCTGGTCTTGTACCGATTGATTGTGTTGACTAAGCGCTATAGAAAGCAGTGCATTTAATTTTACCGGCATTGGAAATTTTGGTGCACCTTTTTCACCACCATTTTCGTTATCGTAATTGGTTTTCCACTGTTTTAGCAGTTGTGAAGCTATTTTTTCATAATCAGAAGCTGTCCTTTGTCCTTTTTGGAGAATTTGTTCATTTCTGTTTAGTTTCTCCTGTATTTCATTGGCGGTTTTTTGAATTAAATCAGGTTTCTGATTATATGTCATGGCCAAACGTTCAATTAAACTCATCCATTCAGCCTTTGGGAAGTATGTGCCACCGTAAAACGGCTGTCCGTTTGGCAAAAGAAAAACGTTCAATGGCCAGCCACCCGAACCGGTAATCATTTGTACGGCATCCATATAAATTTGGTCGACCTCCGGTTTCTCTTCCCGGTCTACTTTAATTGCAATAAAATGTTGGTTCATTAGTTGAGCAGCCTCTGGGTCTTCAAAAACCTGATGTGCCATTACGTGGCACCAGTGACATGCAGCATAGCCAATACTAACGATAATGGGTTTGTTTTCTGCCCGGGCTTTTTCGAAGGCTTCATCGCACCATGGGTGCCAGTTTACCGGATTATTCGCATGTTGCTTCAGATAGAGACTGTCGGATTGGTGTAAGTGGTTTGGCATATTCTTTTAAAGTGAAACAGCCGGAGAAACTGAATTGTTTGCATCGTTTTCGGTTTAAACTTTATAACAGCGAATTGCAAATTCGACTTAACGTACCGTTTCTACTTAGAGCCTGTCTATAAAGTCGGGGTGTTCAGTGAATAAACTCGATTTTCAAGGCTTGCGAAACTCAAAATCGTTGAGTTTACTGGTGTAAGTGATACGAGTTTGAGTAAGTATAACGCAGAAAATCGTGTTTATTGACGAACACTAGAATATAGAAATAAAAGCTTCAATAATGATAATGAAAAACATTCAGGCTCTTTGCTTACTTACAGTACTATTCTTATGCGTTGTATTCAGCTCCGTGAATGCGCAGGATTTAGAAAAACAAATCAACTTCTCGGAGCAAAAATTCTTGCCTTTTTACAATGTTAAAAAGACATTTAATACAACTATTTTTCAAGGAAATAAAAAGACAAGAAAATACTTTGAAGGTTGGTATTTTAAAATGGTTGCAGAAGATGGGGCTGCCATTCTTAGCGTGATTCCCGGCATATCATTATCAAGTGATGGTAAGGAGCAACATGCTTTTATTCAACTAATTAATGGTGTCACATCTCAAACGAGTTACTATTCATTTCCCATTGAGGAATTTTCATTTTCAAAAAAACATTTTGCAATAAAAATTGGAGATAATTATTTCTCAAAAAATGGGGTTGTCCTTCATTTAAAGAACGATAATTCCCATGTATCAGGAACAATAGAAATGTCCAATCATGTTGAGTACACATCGAGACGGTTGTTGAACCCCGGAATTATGGGATGGTACCGCTTCGTACCTTTTATGCAGTGCTACCATGGAGTTGTAAGTATTACGAATAACCTGCAAGGGAAACTGATAATCGGCAACGAAGAATACGATTTTAATGGCGGTCAAGGCTACATTGAAAAGGATTGGGGCTCAAGTATGCCTTCGGCCTGGATTTGGATGCAAAGCAATCATTTTAGTCATTCCAACAGTTCTTTTATGCTCTCAATTGCTGATATACCCTGGTTGGGGAAATCATTCACCGGCTTTTTAGGTTTCTTTTATCATAACAATAAGATACATCACTTTGCTACTTATCGATCAACAAAATTGCAATTGGAAATACCTGATTCTACTCGTTTGAATATAAAAATCGAAAATAGAAAAAACACCTTTATACTACATGCAAAATCAAATAATTCGGGTTTGCTCACAGCTCCGGCTGAGGGGGCTATGGATCGGCGAATTTCTGAAAGCATAGATGCCGTTCTAAAGATTACCATGTTGGATAGGAAAGGAAATGTTGTTTTTGTTGACAGCTCTACTATCACGGGACTCGAAATGGTCGGGGATTACAAGAAATTACAAGGTTTGTTGAAATAATAATCTGGGCTGTCCAAAAAACGGTCTTGCACGATTTTCAGCTTCTTGATCCCCTGCGGGTTCGTTTTTTTGTCGCATTCTTCCTTGTTGATATGCCGCACACAAACTATATTCCACTTGATTATGATTATTTGTAGTTTAATTATTATAAATTTCAACCTGAAAAGAGAAAACTATGACAAACCAGAAGGGAATAATTATCAGAAAACTCATTCATCTTTCTATAGGTCTGTTTATATGGATGCTTAGCTATGTTTTTGAAAAGGATATTTTACTGTATTTGATTTTAGCGGGTACAATTTTCTCTTTTTTGACTTTCAATTATAAAAAATTTCATCTCTTGCATAAAACCACAGATGCGAGTTTGGGTACACTCTTTTATCCTGTTGGTATTTTATCATCTTATTTAATTTTGTATAATTTGCCCTTGTATTATTTTCAATCATCGTTGTTGGTGCTTTCTATTTCAGATGTATTGGCCAATTTTGTAGGTCAAATACAGAAGGGTAATGGTTGGATTCGAACCTTCCACGACAGAAAGAGTATCTACGGAATTATAGCATATTCTCTTTCTGCCTGCTTGATTTTCTACTTTACTTTGCCCGAATCATTGGGTTTAGATATCACATTTCTCCTTTTTGTTTTATTATGGGCAGGTATGCTTGAGACGGCATCAATGCGAGGCTCTGATAATTTAAGTATCCCGGCAGGTTTAGCTTTGTTTTTCTTGCTAACGCATCACTATGAGTTTGATTACCTTTATTTATCCGCAATTCTAATAGCTTTGATGCCGGGCTGCTATTTGCTATTTGAATTCAATATTCTTACCCGCCGGGGAAGCTTTGTTGCGTTTTTATTGGGTTTTTATTTTGCAGGCATTTTAGGTTGGCCATGGTTGATGCCCGTTTTATTCTTTTTTCTGAGTTCTGCAGCTTTCACAAAATTACAGCATGCACTAAAAGGCGGTAAAAATAAACCTGCAGCCCGCAATGCCTGGCAGGTTATAGCAAATATAATTTGGGCCGTAACCAGCTCGGCCTTATTTTTACTTACGCAAAATGAAATATTTATACTGTTTTTTATTGCTTTCGTTGCTGCGGTGACTGCCGACACCTGGGCCAGTGAAATTGGCCCTCTGTTGAACAAAAGATGCTTTTCTTTGCGGAAGATGAGGACGGTATCTGCTGGCACCAATGGCGGAATTTCTTTTTTTGGTAGTGTGGCCGCATTGCTCGGTGCAACTGCTATCTCTTCCTTATCATACTACGTTTTTTTTGGCTTTTGGCATTGGGATATTATCGCATTGATCACCGCCTCTGCCTTTCTGGCCTGCTTTGTGGATTCCCTGCTTGGAGCTTTTGTCGAAGACAAAATACTTCGGATAAATTATTTTGAGAAACAAAAAACCATAGAATCCATTACGCCTAATGATCTGGTAAATATGCTTGGTTCTGTTACTGCTTTTGTTTTTTACATTTTATTATCATTAATTTGAAGTTTTAAAGTGATGTAATAAACGAGCGCCGCTAGGTGCGGCATAATCACGGTAATCAAATTCTTGTCATGGCTCGGTTCATCAATTACAGAAGTATATACATCACAAACCCAACGATAAGCAGAAAGGAAAATGTTACATGGATAAGCACTGTTAGTTTAGCACCATGTTTTATTAGGTCTGGATTGTTATGATTTTTAAATATAATACCTGCAGCTTTCGGAAAGATAAGAATGTAAGGGATAAGTGCAAAAAGGAAAAGCCATGAATTACCGGGGAACCAAATGACTAATAAAATTACATTTGCTATTATTCCTAATTGAACAAGAAGGTATATTATAGATGTAAACCGGGTACCCATGCGTGAAGCTACTCCATGTTTACCACCTGCACGGTCTGCGTCCAGATCAATCATTTGCCCAGCCAGCAAAATGGATGAAGTGCTGAGTCCTGTAGCAGGCATCAATAGCCAAACCAAAGGATGCAATCCCAGATTTTGACCTACTGTGGCTATCAATATAGCCATGGGGCCAAAAGCAAACCAGACCGATATTTCGCCCCAACCTCTATAAGCCAGCTTAAAAGGTGGTGCCGTATAATATTTACTAAAAAATGCTGATAGCAAATAGAGTCCCCATAGGTATGGCCATAACGCTTTGTTTATAAGCGGGGTAAGTGCTATTGTCCCGACAAGGGCCATTATCAATCCTATGCGAGCCAATAGGTACATCTTTCCCATTAATTCCGGATTACTAAGTAAAACACCTGAGCCGCCGCTGGACTCATTGCGGTGCACATTTACCTTATCTGTTCCCTGTATGGTATCATAAATATCGTTATATACATTGGTCGCTACATGCAAACCAACACCAATAATTAACACGATTAAAAAGTTAAAAACTTCCAGGCTGCCATTAATATGAACAGCTAGTAGGGTTCCCAATATTAGGGGAGCGATAATAGAGGTCAGAAAATGTGCTCGTATCATTTTCCCAATTCCTGGTTTCTTTTTCATATTTATTTAATTTTAGCACAATTATACAAAGCTAACAATATTTTCCATGATTACTGTTTTTTTCGCATTGCCTTTTGTTTGTTCAGATTGACTGCATTATAGAAAGATTAACTCCCCAACATCATCTATTAATTTAAGAGTTTGGTATAAAAAGGGTTTTGTATGATTTTCGGCTACTTTTACACCTATATTCTAAAGAAAGTAAGTAGCTGTAAATCAGCGATCTTTTAGGGTTAGGGGCAAGGCTGATTTTCAGCAATTATTAATTTGAAGACCATTTTAGACCGACCATTTATCAATTCAACCCTCTAGCAATTTTCAATATTTTTTCTTGTGTATTTTTGGGTGCCAATTCAGAAAACTACTTCCGAGATGCATTGCTGTATTCTACAATTATAATTCCGGACACAATAAGAAGTAATCCCCAAATAGTTGTGGGCAAAATGGGCTCCTTTAAAATAAGGTAAATGAAAACCAGCGATAAGAACGGCGATAAGAAAATGTAATGACTAATTTTTTCCGATTTCGAAGCTAGTTGCAGCGCTTTAAGCCATAGAATAAATGTAATGGCCATCTCGAACAAGCCCGAGTACGTGGCAGCAAGAAATCCTTTTAACGATAGACCGATAATGGGTTCGGTCATTAAAGTGTAAAAAATAATGAGCAACGTGCCCGTGGAAAAATTAATCCATATTTGGGGCAGTGGGGGTAAGGTCGATTTTTTATTAATAATCCAGTAACCTGCCCAAATCAGGCTGCTGCCAATCGCTAGTCCCATGCCCAAAAAGTCGGTCGGCAGCTCAGAGTTCATACTGCCGTATGATATGATTACCACACCAAGAAAAGACAGTCCCATACCCGGCAAACTCATCGGTTTGAGTTTCTGACCAAGAAACAGCGCCGAGAAAAGTACCAGAACAATTGGCCACGTGTAATTGAGCGATTGGGCTATTTGAGCCGGCAGCCGCTCATAGGCAGTAAAAAGAATAAGGTAATACAAAAATGGATTTAAAAAGCCACCAAAAATGGCCATTTTATATTGCTTTGCGCTGATGTTTTTTAAGCTCGACGATGAGAAATACAGCGCAACCGACAAGGTTACCCAAGCGATAATAATAACCAAGCACAAAAACAGTGTAGGCGATAACGATTCCAGTCCAATTTTAAAAGCACTGGCCACGGTCGACCAGAAGAATGTTGCAGCCAAGGCAAATATCGTTGCCTTTTTATCGGAGTTTATTGTATTTGTCATGATATCGTGGCTTCATTTGTTGGCATTATTCATCACACTGTTTTGCAAACATAGGAATTGTAATCAAATAAGTAGAAAGTTTTACTTAAATTCCCCGGGCAATTATTTTCTTGTTCAAAAATGCTCGAAGTTTTAATTTTTAATCACGTTATTTCTGCACAGTATTTTACTACAATCCTTTCATGAAAATGATCAGTTTGTGATTGCGCACTTTTCACCACAATGCAACAATGAATAGAATAGTCTGATATTAAACATGTTTATTGCCCTCAATTTTTGTCGGTTTTCGCCACGTCAATCGAAGAAAAAATACTATCTTTGAATGTTTTAAAATCAGAAGTTAAAAGATTGATTTACAATGGATTTAATCGCAAAAATTAAAGAACAGGCAAAAACACAGAAGCAGCGTATTGTGTTACCTGAAGGAACGGAAGGCCGAACACTTGAAGCGGCCGATATTATTTTAGGTGAAAAAATTGCCGAAATAATATTAATTGGTAATCCTCAAACAATTGAAGATAATGCCAAACGTGCCAACCTGAAAAATATCGGACAAGCCACAATTATTGATCCGCTCAACCATCCAAAACAGCAAGAATATGTAGAAAAATTGGTTGAAATACGTAAAAAGAAAGGCCTAACCGCCGAGCAAGCACAAGAGTTGCTTAAAGATCCATTGTATTTGGCTGTAATGATGATAAAATGCGGCGACGCCGATGGCGAAGTTGCCGGAGCCGACAATGCCACAGGCGATGTACTTCGTCCGGCATTCCAAATTGTAAAAACAAAACCCGGCATTAGTGTGGTTTCAGGAGCATTTTTTATGATTTTACCTGAAAGTACATATGGAGAAGATGGTATATTGGTGTTTGCCGATTGTGCAGTACATCCGAATCCAACCGCACAAGAATTGGCCGAAATTGCAGTAGCTACAGGCGAAACAACTAAAGCAATCGGCGGGTTTGAACCACGCATAGCCATGCTTTCATTCTCTACCAAAGGTAGCGGAAAACACGAAATGGTCGATAAGGTTGTAGAAGCTACAAAACTGGCACAGCAGATGGCTCCCGGAATGAAAATAGATGGCGAGCTACAAGCCGATGCAGCTATTGTGGAGGCTATTGGCAGTAAAAAAGCACCGGATAGCGAAATTGCCGGAAAGGCAAACGTGTTGGTTTTTCCCACACTCGAAACCGGAAATATTTCCTATAAACTTGTGCAGCGCTTAGCGGGTGCCGAAGCCATTGGCCCGGTATTGCAAGGTATGGCAGCACCTATCAACGACCTTTCAAGAGGATGTTCAGTATCTGATATTGTAAATCTTGTTGCAATTACGGTTAATCAAGCCGCCAATCAACAATAGTGAAATTGCAGTAATGCGGTTCTAAAAAAAATGATATCATTGAATCATACATCAAAGCATAAAGAAATATGGCAGGCAGAATTATTCTGTGCTGCCATTTCGTTTTTATAATCATAAATTAATCATACATAAAACTCGAGTCCTATGTCGGAAATAAAAATTGAACCAATTGAAAAATACGGTTTAAGTGCAAAATCAAAACCCAAAAGTCAGTTTTCTACTATTGGTGTAGTAGGCTGCGGAAATACAGGTCAGCGCATTGCGCTAATGACTGCCAGTAAAGGCGTAGAAGTAGTTTTTCTTGAACTTGAACAAGAAAAAATAGATCAGGCATTTCGCGAAATTAATGAAGAACTCGATCGCCGAATTAACCATTGGGGAATGACCGAAGGCGACAAGCGCAGTATTTTGTCGCGCATAAAAGGAACACTGGAATACAGCGACTTTAAAAATTGCGATTTAGTTATTGAATCAATTCTATCGCGCACACGCGAAGATGCACTTGAAACACGAAAAGGTGTATTCAGAAGCATTGAAGAGCACGTTGCAGAACATGCCATTATTGCTACCAACTCTACAACGCTTGTAATAACCGAACTTGCATCAGAATTAAGCCACAAAGAGCGCTGCATTAGCTTGCACATTTCAACCACTGCTCCCGAGGCCAGCACAATAGAAATTGTTAAGGGAATGCATACTTCCGAAGCCGTTTGTGAAGATGTACACCGTTTTGCAAAACTAATTGGTAAAACAGCTATCTCTGTGCAAGAATCACCCGGATTGGTCACTGCTCGTCTGTTTGTTTCGTTTATTAGCGAAGCCTGCGATGTGCTAATGGAGCGTGTTACCGAAATGGAAAATATCGATTTTGTGATGCGTAACGGAATTGGAATGCCATTAGGACCATTCGAAATGGCCGATAAAATTGGACTCGACCGTGTAATACGTTGGATGGAAAATCTGTACGAAGAGTTTGGCGATAACAAATACAAACCATCTCCAATTTTAAAACGTCTTGTTCGTGCCGGTTATTTAGGCCGAAAAGCAGGTAGAGGTTTCTATGAATACGACGAGAATGGACAAAAAATAATTGATAGTGGTATAGAAACTGAAAAACTTCAGTAGTGCGATGGAAAACGTTTACCAATGTCTTCTTATGAGACCATGGTGATTGTACTGTCGCAACATGAAAAGTTGAATTGCACAAATGCTTTATTAAAATAAAATGAAACAAACTTGAATTTTAGCATTTTAAAACATCGCAAAAAATGGTTGAAATTCATCGAGTGTTCCATACAACAATTAAAAAAAGAATTATAATCATATGAAAGTTTTAGTATTAAACTGCGGAAGTTCATCCATAAAATTCCAATTATTGGAAATGACCACCCAAGACGTTATTGTTAAGGGTATTGTAGAAAAAATTGGACTAAAAGGATCGTTCCTTAAAAGTAAACGTTTCGATGGCGATCAGGTAAAACTCGAAGGAGAAATTCTTGATCACCAAATCGGAATCGAATATATTTTAGGCGTTCTCATTAGCGAAGAGCATGGCGCCATAAAATCGCTCGACGAAATTGGTGCCGTAGGGCATAGGGTAGCTCATGGTGGCGAATATTTTAAAGCTAGTGCCTATTTGAGTGAAGATGCCATTTCAAAAATTGAAAAATGCGCAGAACTTGCGCCACTCCACAATCCGGCCAACCTTAAAGGTATTTATGCCATTAAATCATTAATTCCCAACATTAACCAAGTGGCCGTATTCGATACTTCGTTTCACCAAACAATGCCTGCACATGCCTACATGTATGGTATTCCCAGAGCATTGTACGAAAAGTACGGTATTCGTCGCTATGGATTCCATGGAACCAGTCACCGCTTTGTAGCAGAGCAAACATGCGAAATGCTGGGTACAAAAATGGAAAATCAGAAAATTGTTACATGTCATTTGGGAAATGGAGCTTCTGTTACTGCCATCGACAAAGGTAAATCTATTGATACCTCTATGGGCTTTACGCCACTTGAAGGACTAATTATGGGAACACGCTCCGGCGATCTCGATATTGGTGCATTTATGTTCATCATGGAGAAAGAAGAAATTGGGTTGCCGGCGGCCAATACGCTTGTAAACAAACACAGCGGTATGGTGGGTTTAACAGGTGTAAGCTCAGATATGCGTACCATTGAAGAAGCAGCAGAAAAAGGCGACGAGCGTTGCATTAATGCTTTAAAAGCTTACGATTACCGAATAAAAAAATACATTGGAGCCTATACCGCTGCCATGAACGGTATCGATACACTAATTTTTACAGGTGGTATTGGCGAAAATGCTGATATTACCCGATCAGGCGTTGCCAACGATCTTGAATACCTGGGTATCAAAATCGATCCGGAAAAGAACAATGGCCTGCGTGGAGAACCGGCTGTAATTAGCACCGACGATTCAAAAGTGAAAGTAGTTGTGATGCCTACAAACGAAGAGTTGGTAATTGCAATCGATACACTTCGCATTGTAAAAGAAATGTAATTCCTTTTTAGTGATATTTTTTTGTGTAAAATCAACCAATCCGATATCGGATGGAATGAAAATACGAAAACGAAAAACGAAATAAAATGATTACAAAGCTCGAGCAAATGTTCGAAGCCTTAAATAATAAGGCAAAAAAGAAATTGGTAGCCGCTTGGGCTAACGATTCTCACACAATTGAAGCCGTTAGTATGGCTATCGATAAGGGAGTGATTGATGGTGTTTTAGTAGGAGATAAGGATGTAATAAAAGCAACGTGCGAGCATGAAGGCATCGATATAAACAAATTTGAAATCGTTCATGCTTCAACCGACGTAGAGGCAGCCGCAAAAGCGGTTGAACTTGTAGCCACCGGAGCCGGCGATGTGCTTATGAAAGGCTTGTTAAGCACAGATAAGTACATGCGTGCTATTTTAAACAAAGAGTTTGGGTTATTGCCTCCAAAAGGTATTCTTAGTCATGTTACTGTAATTGAAAACCCCAAGTACCATAAATTACTTGTGGTTGGCGATGTGGCTGTTATTCCACAACCCGATCTCAAACAAAAAATAGCCATTACAAACTACCTTGTGCATGCAGCCAAATCCCTGGGAATTGAAAAGCCAAAAGTTGCGGTAATAGCTGCTTCAGAACAGGTTATGCCCGGATTGCCGGCTTCTGCCGATGCAACTATCCTGTCGAAAATGGCCGATCGTGGACAAATTAAGGGAGCTTTTGTAGAAGGCCCCTTGGCGCTCGACTTGGCTGTTGACAAGGAATCGGCCAAGGTGAAGAAAATCGAAAGCGAAGTAGCAGGCGATGCCGACTGTCTGCTTTTTCCCAATATTGAGGCCGGTAACGTGTTTTATAAAACCTGTACCAAGCTTTCCGATACTGAGTTAGGAGCGGTTGTAGCAGGAGCAAAAGTGCCGGCGGTGCTTTCATCGAGAGGTGATAGTACACAAACTAAATTGTATTCAATTGCTCTGGCTGCATTAATGGCCAATTAGTAGTTGAAAGATAATAAGTTACAAAACAAGGATTGTCCTAATAAAATGGGACTCCTTGTTTTACATTTACACCATCGATTGATGCACTAAAATTTTCAGCTTATGAAGCCAATGAAAAACCTCGACCAAATGGTTGAGCATTTACAAAAAACAGGATTGAAAAAACGCATTGCTGTTGCCAATGCACAAGATACGAACACCATAGGCGCTCTTGCTAAAGCCGTGGAAATGGGCTTTGCCGAAGCCTTAATGGTGGGGCCGCAAAATGAAATTGAAACGGCCGCAAAAAACCAGCAAATTGACCCTTCCATCTTTACCATTATCGATATTGCAGACGAAACAGAAGCTACCAACCATGCCAGAACATTGGTGAAAACCGATGAGGCCGATGTGTTGATGAAAGGTTTGGTAGGTACCGATAAGTTTCTGAAAGCCGTACTCGATAAAAAAGACGGGTTATTGCCGCCCAAAGCTGTTATGAGTTACGTTTGCGCCATTGAAGTGCCCAAATATCATAAGTTACTATTTGTTACCGATACTGCTGTATTGCCGTTCCCCGATATGAAACAAAAAGTTGCAATGCTTAATTACAGCGTTCGCATGGCCAATCGCTTTGGCATTGAAATGCCGAAAGTCGCCTTAATTGGTGCATCGGAAAAAGTGAGCGAGGGGTTCCCAAACAGTATTGACTACGCAATGATAAGTAAAATGGCTCAACGTGGTCAGACTGAAAAATGCATTGTCGATGGCCCGCTGGATGTTTTTCTGGCGTGCGACCCGGAAAGTGTAAAAATTAAAGGCGTTGACACACCCGTTGGCGGCGACGCCGATGTGCTGCTATTCCCCACACTTGAAGCATGCAATAGCTTTTATAAAGGGCTTATGCTTTTTGGAGGCGGAGAATTAGCCGGACTTATTCAGGGAACCGAAAAACCTGTGGTCGTGATGTCGCGCAGCGAAAGCCCCAAATCAAAGTTTTATTGCGTGGCTTTATCTTGTTTAATGAGTGAAAACTAATACAAAACTATAAATTATGGACTGTTGTTATCGTATTTTAGCTATTAATCCCGGATCTACATCCACGAAAATAGCTGTATTTGAAAATGATAAATCATTGTTTCTGAAAACCCTGCGTCATAAAACAGAAGCACTGGAAAAGTACCAAAAAGTAGCAGATGAGTTTGAGTTTCGTAAAGAAATAATTCTCGAAGAACTAAAATCTGCCGAAATTGAAATAGACTCGTTGCATGCTGTAGTTGGTCGCGGAGGTCTTATTAAGCCTGTAGAAGGCGGCTGCTATGTTGTAAACGATAAAATGATTGAGGATCTGAAAAAAGCTGAGCGCGGAGAGCATGCATCAAACCTCGGTGCATTAATTGCCTACGATATTGCGAAAGATGTAAAAGGAGCAAAAGCATTTATTGCCGATCCCGTTGTAGTAGATGAACTTCAGGATGTTGCCCGCTTTTCGGGGCATCCGAAATTTGAACGTAAATCTATTTTTCATGCGCTTAACCAAAAAGCCATTGCGCGTGTGCATGCCCGTTCGATGAATAAGCGTTACGACGATCTTAACTTTATTGTAGCTCACTTGGGCGGCGGAATTTCTGTTGGAGCCCATCAAAAAGGACGTGTTATTGATGTTAATAATGCATTGGACGGTGAAGGGCCATTTTCACCCGAGCGTACTGGGACATTGCCCGCCGGCGACCTTGCTAAACTTTGCTTTAGCGGAGAGTATACGCTCGACGAAGTGAAAAAAATGATTAAAGGCAAAGGCGGATTGGTTGCATACCTCGATACAAACGATGCCTATACCGTAGAAAAGGCCGCTCAAAATGGCGACAAAAAAGCCCAATTAATTCAGGATGCCATGTGCTATCAAGTTGGTAAAGCCATCGGCGAAATGTCTGCCGTACTCAAAGGCAAAGTTGATGCGATTATTCTTACCGGCGGTATTGCTCACAATAAAGACCTTGTAAACTATGTGCGCGAAATGGTCGAATTTGTTGCTCCACTTGTGGTGTATGCCGGCGAAGATGAAATGAAAGCACTTGCCATTAATGCGCTAGACGCCTTGGTGGGTGATATTGAGGTGAAAAAATACAAATAGTCTCTTGCTTGCGCAAGATTATGCTGTACGTGGTAGACAAACTTCTATTTAGTGCCAGCAAGAAAACTACTTTTTTTTGAGACTTTGATAAGAAAGCGTCAAAAACAAGAATAACGCAGTATTTGGCGTTTTCTTGCAAAAACTGCCTGCAAAGCACGTTTTTCGTTATGGATTTGTTCGTTTTGTCCACATCCGGACGAAGGCTTTTGCAGGTAGTTTTTTTGCGTAAAACCATTTTTCAAAAAGTGATTTAATATATTGTTTGTCAGTTTTATCTATTTTAAAAGTTTTGCGTGATCGTTGTGTTTGCATGTTTGTTATACTTGTGTTTTTCTATTTTTTCATTGAATGAACGATTCAGCATTAACGCAATTTAAAATCGGACTATAGCCTCAATGCAGTTATTATTTGAATGATTCTTTCTCAAAATCCAACAAAACTCATTCAGACTTGTTGATAGGTATAATTAATTAATAGGTGTTTATTATATGTATGCACAGAAAATAACTTTTGATGCGAACAAACAGAAACACCGCATAAATGAGTTATGATAGAGGATAGAACATATATTTACGAGCGATTATATTAAGTTACATTCTTTGTTAAGGATAGTTGATATTTCTATTTTTAATGATGCGGTTAATACCTTAAATAAGTACATCTACCTAAAATGCAATACTGATAGTCAAAACAAAAGAAAAATATTTTGTTCTTAACATTTTGTTTGTAAATTTGTCTACTGTCAATCGTGAAAAGTAAGGAAAAACGCGATATTGAGTTGATTAACAGTTATTAAATTGTTTTATGCCGCAAGAAATGAAATATTATTTAGATAAAAACACACTTACATATAAGCCTCTTATAAGTACGCCACAAGTAATACTAAAGCGTATTGCTAAGGTTTTTTTGGGGGTGGTTGTACTTTCAGTTCTAACATTTTTATTACTCACAAAGCATGGGTACACGCCTCACGAGCTTATATTAAGTAAATCCAACGAAAAATATGCACAAAAAATAATATCATACTCAGGATATATACAAGCACTAAACGATACGCTGGCCGATATTGAAGAGAACGATGACGTTATATATCGTCCGTTTGTAGAAATTAAACCGTTACCAAAATCAATAAGGGAGGCTGGATATGGAGGTACAGATCGTTACCGTTCATTTGCCGGACTACAAAAATCCAATGAAGTGGTCGATGTTTTTCGCAGCCTTGATAAATTGACCGGACAGGTCGAAATGCAACAAAGATCCTTCGACGATGTGGAGGAAATGGTTACGTTTATCGATGGGTTTTATGCAGCCAAACCCGGAATAAGACCTATCAAGCGAGAAGATGAGTTGTATATTTCTTCCCGCTATGGTAGACGCTTTCACCCGGTTCATAAACGTTGGAAAATGCATCATGGAATCGACTATGCAGCATCTATCGGCTCGCCTGTGTACGCTACCGGCGACGGAGTTGTAAAAACGGCACATTATGCCAGTGGTTACGGCAAAGTAGTAAAAATAAATCACGGTTATGGCTACGAGTCTATTTATGCACACCTTAATCGTTACCTTGTAAAGCGTGGCGATACACTTAAAAGGGGGCAGTTGATTGGGTATACTGGAAACACAGGAACTTCCACAGGACCACACTTGCATTATGAAGTTCGTAAGAACAATCGGACCCAAAATCCGTTATACTTTTACATCGATGACCTGAAAGATGAGGAGTATGA
>JAWOEM010000498.1:0-3065 GCA_046482785.1 Salinivirgaceae bacterium | reverse complement strand
ATTTGTTTGTAAATTGATTGATATAGCTTCTACCATCTTCTGTAACGACCTTGACATTGGGATGGCTATATATTTTTCCGGTAAACTCGTGCAAAAAGCCGTCGGTCATCAGGTAATTCAGGTGTGGAACCACCTCAACAGCGTGAATTTCGGTAGCTCCCGAGTTCAGCGCGTTGAGCACATCGCCGCCACCACCGGCGCCCAGCGCAAGAAAGGTGCAGGAATCGTACCGACTTACCAAATACGGCATCGGGTAACCGGGGTATTCTTTGAGGCTGTCGGGTTGGTTCAGGTTGCCGTCGAACCCGATGGTTGGCGCATGTGCGGCATTATCAATTACCGAGTAGTAGAAATTGTCTTGTGCTTTGAGTACCTTAAGCTGCGCCATGGCATCCCAGTGCTGATAAATTAATTCAAAACGCTCCTTGCGCTCTTTCTTGAGCCACGGCTGCGCTTTTGGCAGCAAAATTAGCAACAGCACAATAAAAATGGCCGGAACAACTTTAAGTTTTCGGGGAGCATACAATATGGCTGCTATAAGAGCGGGAACGCTTACCAAGAAAGCGGTTTTATGCACTTCGAGCACATTCATGAACAATACTGCCAGTAGAACACCCAGCCCCGACCCAATAAGGTCGGCCATGTAAACCTTGTCCATATTTTCGTGGTTTTTACGAAAAAGCATGCTCAGTGCAATGCCGCCAAACAAGAACGAAATGCTGAGTATAATTGTTACCAGCACTATTTTAGACACCATGAGACCGTTACTGAAAAGTTGTGTAAAATCTAAATCGAATTGCAACACTGCAATAGGTCCCAGAATAGAAATCAGGCTGCCCAGGCATAGGTATAGCCAGAGGTTGCGCTCCTTATTTACAAACGGAAAAATTCGCACCATGAGGCCACCCATTCCCAGTCCGAGAATCGACAGCGAAAGAACCAGAAACGCAAACGTGTAGTAATATTCGGCCGAGAAAATTCGCGTCCACAGAATTTCCAGTGCAATAAACGACGATGAAATGAGTGCCGCCGCTATGGCAGGCTTGAACACTCTGTGTAAAGGCTTTGGTGTTGTTGGGTTTTGATGATTCATTTTTTATGGTTTTAAGGTTTAATTTACTGATTTTCGTATCCGAAGCCGTTTTTTGGGTTTTATGGCCCCGGTACAAATGGGTTTTGTATTTGTTGGAAGGCACTAATTGTGCCAGTTGTTTTTAAGGTGTTGATATATAGCCGTATGGCAAATTGAGAGCGGTTTAGTGCACATGCAGAATTTGTTAGATACCGAACAATGGGTGTGCGAATATGAACAGCGTTTTGATGCTTTTGATAGCATGCAGGGAGTCTCGTTTTGTGTTTGCAACCTAAATTTTGGATAAAAAAAACCTTCGTTGAAAAACAACGAAGGTTTTGGGTTATACTACTTAATCTATTCTCTTCAATATTATTATTGAATGATTAATTTTACTGGAAACGACTTGGTATCGGTGGTTATTCTAATGAAATATGTACCGGCTTCGAGCTGATCTAGATTTATTATTGCATTTGTTCCCGAGATTTTATGGGATGATTGTAATTTCCCTGAAATATCGTAAATATCAGCTTTTTGCATTTGTGTTTCGCTGGCAATATTTATATGCGAGCCGGCCGGATTTGGGTAAACCTGCACCTGACTGCTGTACACATTGCTGATTCCTACGGTTGTGGTTATTGTTTTTACAATTTCCATGTAATCGTAAGGCGAATAGGCTGTCATGGTTACACTGTGGTCGCCTGCTGCTGCATAGGTGTTGGCTACAGCGCTTCCGGACGCGTGGTTTCCATCGCCAAAGCTCCATGTAATGTTATTGGCATTGGTGGCAGCCGTGAAATCTACTGTGGCTTCATCTACCACAAAGTCAAAATCGGCTTCCAATACTTCAAAGTCTTGCACTATAGTGGTAGCAAATGTTGCGTTTCCACATTGACTCGATGCCACCATGCTCACCTCGTACGTTCCGTTTTCGGCAAATGTGTGGGTGGGCGATTGTTCGGTAGATGTTGCGCCATCGTAAAAATCCCAGTAAAACGAGGCTACATTTTCGGCGTAGGTTTCAAAAACCACTTCGCGGCCAAGCTCGTAGGTGTCAACTTCAACGTAAGGTTGGGCTTCGCTTTTGCGGATGGTTAAATCGTCGAGCAATACGTAGTACCGACCGCTTGTACCGCCGTCGGTGTGAAACCCGAAGAAATATGCGCCGGCTTCATCTACGCTCACCTGAGCAGTTCCCTGAATGTAGGCGTTTGTGTCAAACGACGGATCGTCGAATAGTTCTGTTGTCATGGCTTCCGGTGTGGCATCGGTACCCATAAACAAGGTTAGATTTTCTGTACTCCAGCGCGAACGGTATTTGAATGTAATTTCGTAACAGGTGTTTGCTTCAAGGTAGCGACAACCTGAGAATAACCAATCGTCGTTAGCGTCGTTGCCGTTGGCGCCATCGGTTCTAACGGCATAGTATTGCGTTCCTGTGTAAGCGTTGTTCACATCATCTAAAACTTCCCATTCATTTGCACCTGCAACAGAGAGTTGAGTCCAGTTTTCATTATCGTCGGTTTCTTCAAAGCTCGTGCTGTACTCGTCCAGCGAAAAATCTGTTAAGAAGAATGAGTTGTTTGCTGCATTTTGGTCTGTATCACTTTCAATAGAAATGGTGATATTGTAGCTTGTGCCGTATTCTAAAGCAATGTCATTGGTTACTAATACATGAGCAGTGTCGCCGGCGGCAATCGTTTGTGTAAACGCTTGTGGAGTATTGTCTACTCCATTTATTGTTGATGCTATATTGAAGTTTTCAATGGTAGTTGTTCCAGCGTTTTCTACAACAGCTGTAATTGCGTTTACTGTTTGGGGCATGCAGTTTTCGTCTACTTCGTAATTGATTAAAGCATTTTTAACCGTCATGTCGGTATCAAAAACCTGCGATATCTCGATATTATCGACGTATAGTCCAAACTGATCGGCATCGCCATATGCTTCCCATGCAAAATAGTATGTACCTGTTTCAGCTACAGTAAAGGTATTA
>JAWOEM010000482.1:0-4271 GCA_046482785.1 Salinivirgaceae bacterium | reverse complement strand
CCAATACACCTACAAACTACAACAGCGGTTACTACTCTAATGGACAAGCCATTCCATCGGAGCTACTCAGAAGCAATGGTTTCGCCTGGAACGGCAATTCAAACCACATAAAAGAAGCTATAAACGACGGCCGTTTATTTGTGTTCCACAGAGACCACGGCTATGCCGGAGGAACCGGATGGTCAAATCCGAATTTTGTTACATCAAGCATCAGTTCGCTAACAAATGGCGAAATGTTGCCTATTGTATTCAGCATTAATTGCCATACAGGCGAATTTTCGCTGCCCAAATGCTTCTCAGAGGCATTTCTACGTCACGAAGGTGGCGGTGCTGTTGGTGTATTTGCAGCATCGTACTATAGCTATAGTGGCTACAACGACGGCCTCTCGGCAGGAATGATTGATGCCTGTTGGAGCAACCCCGGACTAACGCCAAACTTCGGTTATGGTGGAGCTTACAATCCACCTGCAAGCACAGCCAACAACATCAGAACCATGGGCGATGTCATGAATCAGGGACTTGTACGTATGGAACAAACCTGGGGAGTAAGCGAATATTCGAACCGCCTTTTTCACTATTTTGGCGATCCGGCAATGCGTATTTGGACAGAAAACCCACATGCAAATGTCATTTCAGCCGATCACGCATCAAGCTTAAGCTGCAATGAAAACACATTTACATTAACCAACTGCAATACAGAAAATGCAACGGTAACACTTGTGCACGATGGGCAATTACTCGGAACAGCTACAACACAAGATGGAACGGCTACTATAAATTACGAATTAACAAGCGGGTATCCGTATGCCACATTAACCATTTCGAAAGAAAACCACGCTCCATACATTCAAAAAGTATTGCTCGAAGGAACATGTAGCTTTTCACCTATTGTGGTGGCTCAGCATGTAGACATTACAAATCAGGGCAAAGCATTGCTACACGGAGAAATAATAGAGTCTCCCACCGGCACCATCAGCGAAAGCGGAATAATTTACGGTACTTCGGCAAACCTCACAATAGATTCGGACGAAATTGTGTTACAAACTATTCCCACTATAACTGCAGATGAGTTTTCGGTAACAACAAATTATCTTGAACCATCAACACGTTACTATTATCGCGCTTACGCGATTAACGAAAATGGCACGGGCTACAGCGAAATAAGGTCGTTTGAATCGCAATGCGGAGGCATCGATAACTTTCCCTACACACTCGATTTTGCCGAACGCACATTGCCGGCTTGCTGGAACATTGACGATTACACAGGAACAGGCCAAAACTGGGCATTTAACAATCCCGGCAGCCGCGTATTTAACTCAACCACAGGCGACAATGGTTTTATTATTGTCGATAGTGATTTCCACGGTGGAACCGGCTCACAAAATACCCACCTAACAAGCCCAACGTTCGATTTCTCCATTTACGGAGGAGTTACACTCAATTTTGAACACTACTACCGCCATGCAACAAGTTCATCGGCGGAACTTTTCTATTCGATAAACAATGGTACATCGTGGACATCTATTGAAGAATGGACAGCCACATTGGGCTCGTTCACTACACCTGAACAGTATTCTGTAGATTTATCCGAGGAGCTAACCGGGCTGACACAAGTGCGGTTCAAATGGAGCTACACGGGCGATAACGATTATTACTGGGTTATTGATGATATTGAAATACTAGCCACCGATTTCAAACGCTACGAGGTACAATACAACGGCACCCTTTTACAACCGGGCGATACTATTTTTGATTACACTCCTGTAAATACAGATACCGATTTGCCATTTAACTTTACTGTAAACAACATTGGCGATCAACCGTTAAGTATGGATAATCCAACGGCGACACACGACAATTACGGCGTGGTTCCGTTTGAAAGTTCAACAATAGCTCCGGGCGCATCGGGCACATTCGACATTGTTTATACGCCAACCGAAGCCGGCAGTCATAACGCAACCATTTCGTTCGGCAGCGATGCTCCCAACCTCGAAAACTTCAGTTTCGAACTCTTCACCAACCTAGCCGCAACTTATGCAGGTACCATCAATGTAGTAAATGGCTACGGCACTCCCGTTGAGAATGCAACAGTTGAAATTCCCGGACACGCGGCACAAACCACCGATGCCAATGGAAATGCCACATTCGCAACATTAGCCTCGAGCCAAACACATGGTTTTACAGTAACGCACACTAATTATCAATCATTCTCCGGCACTATTGGAATAACCCATCAGAACGAGGAAAAAACGATAACACTAAATGGAAACCTTATCAATCTGACGTTCAATGTCAGCAACGGATCAACGGCATTGAACAATGCAATTGTAAACCTTTCGACCGGCGGCTCTCTTGGTGTAAATAATGGAGTAGCAACCACAGAAATAAATGGCATACAGCCCATTACATACGAAGTGACGAACTACGGATACGAAGATTACACAGGGGAGGCCGATCTAACGCTCAACGATACAACCATTGATGTGGTGATGATTCAAACCGGCCATCAGGTTGACGTGTACGTAACAACTTCCGGTTTTCCGGTGCCCAACGCGGCCGTATCTGTTCAAAGCGGCTCTGTTTTCTATACAAATAGCGAGGGTGTGGCAGCTGTTACAGGTGTTCAGTCGGGTTATTACCGTTCCATAGAAGTGGATGCACGTGGTTACCAACCGTTCGAAGACCACACCAACATATCAGGCGATATGGAATTCAACGCATCTTTAACACCAAACGCACATACCATGAACGTACTGATTCTCCAAAATAATGAGCCCCTTGAAGGTGCTACGGTTACATTGGACAACGAGCCAACACAAACAACAAGTGCAGAAGGTACAGTTCAGTTTGCAGAACTAAACGCGCATCCGTCAAGGGCATTAGAAATTACAAAAGAGGGAATGGAACCCATCCTACGTACAGTGAATTTCAATGCAGACACCACGCTCTCATACCACATGCAGTTGGAAGGTATTGGCGAGCAAGCTAATGCTTTGCAGATTTACCCTAATCCGACAAGCACAACCCTAACCATTATGCATGAAAGTGAAACATTGCAAAACGTTGTAATGTACACCGGCGCCGGAAAAAAAATAATGCAATTACAACCGCGCCCCGGAAAATTAATGAATATCGATGTAAATCATTTGCCGGAAGGCGTATACCACATCAGCATTACAACTGAAGCGCATACATACAGAAAAAAAGTAATAATCAAATAATCGATAAAAATATAACGAATGCAAAACGCCCGATTAACCGATCGGGCGTTTTTGTGTTTAGAAACTGGACATAGACCACGCATTGCCGCCATAAAAAAACAAGGGCTATCTGAACAACATCGAATAGCCCCCACTTTTAAATTCTTTCGTATTTTATCGGTTTAAAATCATTTTTTTCTTGCTGTTCCGAGATCTGACTGAACGGTTACAAGGTAAATTCCATTGGGGAACGGGCTCAGGTCGATGGACTCACGACTTTGAACTTTCCGTTTCACTAACACTTTACCGGTGAAGTCTGTAACGGCCTTTTCTACCATAATTCCGCACCATACGGTGCTTTCTGAAATTAACTAAGCCTCGTTAGTGTTCGGCAACAAACTCGATTTAATGGACAGACTCTAGGGGACGAAAAATCAATTCTAGTTATAATCTGTCAAAGCAGAATTAGACGTAAAATCGAATTTACTGACCTACTCTAAACTCAAATACGATTAACCCAAGAAAAATACGTTAAACAAATACCGTATCTCTATCATATAGGGGATATAACCCAAAATCTTTACCGAAAACTATTTAAAATAAAAAACAAAGTTTTAACATCAGATAAACAGCATGATAATGCATATTTAGTAAAAAACATATATTTAACAATAATCAAAGCATTAAACAAAAAACTACATTCAAGTATCTTTTAATACTGTTCGTTCATCAACATTTTAGCAAAGTTCGTATAATAACAAGTGTTGTTAGTAACCAGACGTAAAATAAAACGTAAATTCACTTCAGTGAAAATTCCATCACATAACCTTTGTTTTATTAATGGATAAATCTCAAAATGATTTGAGCAGCAAACTCAAAATAGACCAACAAATAATGGCACAAGAAAACAAACACAACTATTAATCAATACACAATCCGACTTCAATTTTAAGAAAACAGGCTTGTGAAGACACAATAAAATTAAAACAATAAACATATGAAAAAGTTATTGACCATTTTTTCGCTGAGCATTTTATTTGTTCAGGTCTTATTCGCTACAAACATTCAGGT
>JAWOEM010000476.1:0-4315 GCA_046482785.1 Salinivirgaceae bacterium | reverse complement strand
TGAAATTCCCTCACCACGAAGCAGAAATAGCGCAAAGTGTAGGGGCACACAATCACGAATCGGTTAACTACTGGATGCACAACAACCTGATTACCATAAACGGACAAAAAATGGGAAAATCGCTAGGCAATGTCATCACGCTCAACGAATTATTTTCCGGCAATCATAAGTTGCTCACGCAGGCGTTCTCGCCCATGACCGTGCGCTTCTTTATTCTTCAAGCACACTACCGCAGCACACTCGATTTTAGCAACGAAGCCTTACAGGCAGCCGAAAAAGGGCTCGATCGGTTAATGAAAGGATACAGCCTACTCGAAAAGCTACCACATGCCGAGCAATCGACTGTGGATGTAAATAACCTCATCGGAGAGGTTTGGAATTCCATGAACGACGACCTAAACTCACCCGTGGCACTGGCCCACTTATTCGAGGCCGTAAAATGGATTAACGGTATAAACGATGGCCACCAAACCATTACAAAAGCTGACTGCGATACATTACATCAATTTATGAAAACATTCATTTTTGATGTGCTCGGACTAAAAGAGGAAGCGACACAAGAAAGCTCCAACAACAAATTGGACGAAGTAATTGAGCTTCTGCTTTCTGTGCGTCAAGAGGCAAAGGCAGCAAAAAACTACGCATTGGCCGATCAAATAAGAGATCAGCTAAAAGCGTTAGGTATTGTTGTAAAAGACAAAAAAGATGGTTTCGAGTGGGAAATAGCAGAATAAAAAAAGAATAGAAGTATAGATAATCGAAAAACAGAACGAAATGAAACGAATGAATGTTAAGGATCTGATAGCTTCAACACAGTTCAATGAAGAAGTTTTGGTAAAAGGATGGGTGCGTACCATACGTGGCAGTAAAAACGTATCGTTTATTGCACTTAACGACGGATCGTGCATGGCCAATGCACAAATTGTAGCCGACAGCGAAAAAATACCCGCAGAGGTATTGGACAAAATACACAGTGGTGCAGCATTAAGCATCGAAGGCCAATTAGTAGAATCGAAGGGTAAGGGACAATTAAATGAGGTACTAGCCTCGAAAATTGAGGTAATTGGCGAATCAAACCCCGACGAGTACCCCATTCAGCCAAAGCGTCACACACTGGAATTTTTGCGCGAAAATGCACATTTGCGCTTTCGAACAAACCTGTTCGGAGCCATTACACGAGTGCGTCATGCCATGATATTTGCGATTCACGATTTTTTCAATCAACGAGGATTTTACAACATTCATTCACCAATTATTACGGGTAGCGATGCCGAGGGTGCCGGAGAAATGTTCAAAGTAACCACGCTCGACATGACCAATCCGCCAAAAACTAAAACAGGCGAAATCGATTACTCCAAAGATTTTTTCGGAAAGGCCACCAACCTTACCGTATCTGGACAGCTTGAAGCCGAACTGGCCGCTCTGGCTATGTCGAAAGTATACACTTTTGGACCCACATTCAGAGCCGAAAACAGCAACACAAGTCGGCACCTTGCCGAGTTTTGGATGATAGAACCCGAGGTGGCTTTCGCCGATAATAACGACAATATGGATTTGGCCGAAGCAATGCTAAAATATGTGGTTCAATATGCACTGGACAACTGTGCCGAAGACCTCGAGTTTTTAGAGCAACGCCTGAAAAACGAGGAAAAGCAAAAGCCCGAAAGCGAACGCTCAATGCCCCTTGTAGAAAAGCTCAAATTTGTGCTTGAAAACGATTTTGAGCGTATTACATACACCGAGGCCATTGACATTCTGAAAAACTCAAAACCCAACAAAAAGAAAAAGTTCGATTACATAATTGAAGAATGGGGAGCCGACATGCAATCAGAACACGAACGTTTTCTTGTAGAAAAGCACTTTAAAAAACCGGTTATCATCACCGATTACCCAAAAGGAATAAAAGCATTTTACATGAAACAGAACGACGACGGAAAAACCGTTGCTGCAATGGATGTGCTTTTCCCACAAATTGGCGAAATAATTGGCGGTTCACAGCGCGAAGAAAACTACGATAAGCTAATGACCCGCATAAAAGAAATGGATATTCCGGAAGAAACCATGTGGTGGTACATCGATACACGTAAATTCGGAACAGTACCACATGCAGGGTATGGACTGGGATTTGAACGATTGTTATTATTCGTTACCGGAATGACCAACATTCGCGACGTGATTCCATTCCCACGATTTCCGAAAAATGCAGAATTTTAATTATCTTTAACTAATTAATTGGCCAATGCCTTTTTCAGGCAATGGCCAATTCATCAACATATAATTCAATAATATCACAAAAATCATTAAAACCTTTTCATAGCCTTTTGGTTATATAAACAAACACGAAACTATGCTTAAGCAAAGCCTTCAGCAAAAATTACTGCAGAAATTATCGCCGCAACAAATCCAGTTGATTAAGTTGCTGGAGATACCTACGTTACAGCTTGAGCAACGCATTAAAAAAGAAATAGAAGAAAACCCTGCGCTCGAAGAAGGAAACGATTCTGCCGACGACGAATACACGCAGGAAGACGAATATCAGGAAGATAATACCGATGAGTTTTCGATTGACGACTACATTGAAGACGACGAGATTCCAAACTATAAACTCCAAACGTCGAACTACTCTAAAGACGACGAACATAAGGAAGTTCCATATTCCGAAGGAGCATCGTTTCATGAATTTTTGCGCAACCAACTACTGCTAAAGCTAAGCATGAAAGAGGAAGACCGCATGCTGGCCGAATACATTATCGGAAACATCGACGATGATGGTTACCTGAGACGCCACCTAAAAAATATTGTAGACGATCTGGCATTTTCGCAAGGAATAAAAACCAACGAAACCACACTCTACATGCTCCTGAAACGCATACAGGAGTTGGATCCGCCCGGTGTTGGAGCACGCGACTTACAAGAATGTTTGCTACTGCAAATCATGCGTAAAGATCAGAAAAAAGAAACAGTAGAAATTGCCGAAAAAATTCTGCGACACCATTTCACGGAATTCACAAAAAAGCATTACGAAAAAATTATTAAACGCCTGAATATTACGCGCGACCAACTAAAAGATGCACTGGACGAAATACTGCATTTAAACCCCAAACCCGGCGGTGCATTCAGCGACACATCGGCCTCAGCTTTCCAAACAATAATTCCCGATTTTATACTGGAAACCAATAACGGAAAGTTAGAGCTTTCGCTCAACAGCAGAAATGCACCCGAGCTGCACATCAATCAAACCTACTCGGAAATGCTGCAAGGATTGGCTCGCAACAAAAAAAACCGCACCAGACAAGATAAAGATGCCATTACATTTGTAAAGCAAAAGCTCGATTCGGCACGATGGTTTATAGATGCTATTCAACAACGCCAAGCTACCCTGCTGCTCACAATGAACGCCATACTCGAATACCAATACGACTATTTTTTGGAAGGCGATGAACGGAAACTCCACCCAATGATTTTGAAAGACATTGCCGAAGAAACCGGTCTCGATATCTCGACCATTTCGCGCGTAGCAAATAGCAAATATTTGCAAACCGATTTTGGTATTTTCCCCCTAAAGTCGTTTTTCTCCGAAGGCATGCAAACAGAAGACGGTGAAGAGGTTTCAACTCGCGAAATAAAAAACATTCTACAAGAATGCATCGATAACGAAAGCAAGAAAAAACCCCTTACCGACGAAAAATTAACCAATATTTTAAAAGAAAAAGGCTACAAAATTGCCCGCCGAACGGTGGCCAAATACCGCGAACAGTTAGATATTCCGGTAGCCCGATTAAGAAAGGAAGTATAACATGCTCTCATATTTAGCTAAAGCGTTTTCCATTATATTTCATCCTATAGTTATGCCTACTGCGGGCATTTTTATTGTCTTCAGATCGAGTTACTACCTTGGCATGATGCCCTCGAACGGCCAATACGCCACGTATCTGATAGTATTTGTAAGCACATTCGTGCTACCACTTATCATGATTTCGTTATTTATGTTAAGAAAAGTAGTTAAATCGCTTGAAATGACAGAGAAGCAAGAGCGCTTTGTTCCCTTTATGGTGACATCCATTTTTTACTTTTTTTCCTTTTACACACTAAACCAACTTAATGCGCCCGGCTTTATTGCGGCATACATTTTAGGAGGGTTCATCACCATTTTTCTCATTGCCATATCAAGTATTTTTTGGAAAATATCGGCACACATGGCCGGCTTGGGTGGTGTGGCAGGAATGGTTTTGGCGCTTGCCGATATTTATCAGGCGCACGATCCGTACTTTTTTATCGAGGCCATAATTATTGCCGGGTTAGTTGGATCTGCACG
>JAWOEM010000470.1:0-5440 GCA_046482785.1 Salinivirgaceae bacterium | reverse complement strand
GCCCTCCACTAACCATGTTCATGGCATGGTTGGCCTTTGGAGACTCCATTCAGGTTATGGATGCTGTGGGACTTTCTGTTGTATTTGTCGGAGTCTGTTTTTCTCAGATAAAAGTAAATGCAAATGGCAGAAGTTAACTTATGGAGAAATGCTCTTTTAACCGGTTATTCCCTGCACGCTCCTTCAACCATTTTTGGATTTTAACGTACGCCATATTTCAGAAGAAATATCATTCATATTAAATGGTTTCCGAAAGTATTTCTGTATTAAGTCGGTATCCAAAGCCTTCTGGATTTCGTCAGTAATATCAAATCCCGTAAGAATATAAAAGGTGGTTTCGGGTGAAATTAATGTGGCCTTTTTTATGAATTCGATGCCGTTCATTTGAGGCATTTTCATATCGCTTATTACCACTTTAATATCTTTGTTTTCCGAAATAATACCAAGACCGGTCAATGCATTATCGGCTGTTAATACAGTATATTGGTCTTCGAGGTTTGCTTCAAAAAGCTCTAAATTAACCGCTTCATCGTCTACATACAAAATTGTTGGTTTATTCATGCCTGTTCGCTTTTGGTTGGTAGAATAATCTTAACTGTTGTACCTTTTCCGGGTTCCGATTCAAAATTCAACAACCCTTTATGATCTTTAATAATGTTGTATGTTATTGATAATCCCAGCCCTGTGCCTTTCCCCGGTTCTTTTGTCGTAAAAAATGGATCTGTTATGTGGGGAAGGTTTTCTTGCTCTATACCACATCCTGTGTCTGATATTTCAACATACACATTCCCGTTTGATTCTTGTGTAGTTATGTTAATGTTTCCTTTGTTGTCAATGGAATGAATGGCATTCATCAAAATATTGATAAACACTTGATGTAATTGGCCTACATTTCCCGAAATCACAGGTTCTGGGTTTGCAAAGTTTTTTACGACCTCAATTCTGTTTTTTAGCTGGTTATGGATTATTGTTAAACAATTGTCGATAATTTCGTGTACATTACACGTTTCATCGTAAGTGTTTTTGTTTCTGCTAAATTGGTTTAATCCCGATACAATGGAGTTAATTCGTTCTATTCCGGTTTTTATGCTATCCACGTAAAGTTGTGTTTTTTTGTTTTTATCTATCCCTTTTTCCAACCCTGTTATGCCACCCATAATATAATTAAGCGGATTGTTAATTTCGTGGGCTATGCCAGCGGTTAAAATTCCCAACGACGCCATTTTATCGGCCTGTAGAAGTCTGGATTGCGTATCCATCAATTCACGTAGCGTTTTTTTTAACTCTATATTTTGATTATCAATAATTGCACTTTTACTACTGATCTCCGCATTAGAGCTACTAAGCTGTTTAATTGTTGTATTCAGTTTTTCAGTTTTTTCTAAAACAAGTTGTTGTAAATTGGTTTTGTGCTTTTCCAATTCTTTTTCTGTGTTCCTGAGTGTTTTTAAGTGTTTTTTCAGAAAGATAAATAAGAGAATCCCGGTAATCAATACATAAAACCACCCCTTGTAGGTTTGAACTTCTGTTATATGTGTACTGTCTGCAATGATAGAGTTGAGCAATTTGTCGGAAAAAATTATCCATAAACTACCAATCAGGATATATGCAAAAGTTATTTTATGTTCGAATTTGATTTTTGCCATTGTATTATGGTCGATTGCCGAACCGTTTATGTTTGCTTTAGCTACGAAAAATTCAGAAGTATTCTAAAAAAAAATACTTGCTGATTTTTTAATTCTCAAATGCTTACACTAATACAATAATACAAAATATTGGACAGACATTTACCAGCAATTGCAAAATAAAGCATATGTACAGAGTGTAAGGTTCAGGCATGGTGCATCAAGTTGCCTGTCTATAGTGGCAAAGAGGATGCGAAACTCTTTTGATTATTATGCCCATATCAAACCGGACAGATGCAAATGCGTCCATAATTTTAAGTTTGAAAACTACCGAAATCCGTAGGCGGGAATTTCAAAAAATATCGATGCGAACAGCAACAGTCACATAGAAGTGATAATCAGACACCCAAACCTAAATTTCCCACGGATTTTGAGCTTGAAAAATTAAATTCGGGCGGAATTTAGGAGACAGAATCGGGCACTGTTTTTTTGCTACTATAATAAAGGCTAAGCACTCAACAATCAAAACAGACAATCGTCCCAAATGACTTCAAACTGCATAATCCAGAATGCACTAATACCTATTCAGAAATGCCTTAAATGCTTTTCGATACGCCCTGTACCCTTCGTTCTTGCTCCACAATGCCTGTGAGCCATGGAAGCCTTCGGTGTTGGGCAGGTAAAACTCTTTTTCCGATTTTATGCCGTTGTAAATTTCTTCCCAGTTCATTTTTTCGTCGCCTGCCGAGGTTATAAATACCGGGCAATTTACTTCTGTAGCGTATGAGGCAATTGTTTTATCGTTATAGGAAAAATATTCCCCCGGGGAGAAAGCTGCCATACCCTTTACGCTGGCGGCGTATTCGTTGGCGAGTACGAAAATCAGCGAGGCGGAATAAGAGCTGCCTACCAATATGATTTCTTTCTGCCCCAGATCGTTTTGCACGTATTCAATTGCCGAGCGCAAATCGGGCAATGCCGAAACATAGTCGGTATCTAACCCCTTTGCTTTTGCTTCTTTGTGCGTTACATTCTCAACGCCGTTTACTCCATTTCCAGAACGCTGGTCGATAGCCAGACACGAAAAGCCCAATTCGTTAAGCCATGGTGCAGTTTCGCGGTATTCTCCTCTGCTGTATCCGGCCTGATGAAACAGGATGACAAAGGGTTTCGATGTTTTTTCAAGTTGGTAAAGATCTCCCTGAATTGTAATTTCGTCTTCTCCTGCAATTTGAATCGATTTGAAGCTTTCCGATTGGTTATCGGATGGTTTACAGCTCAATAGCGCCAAGGGCAGCAGCGTAAGCATTAGTAGTTTTCGTATCATAATCTAGATTATTTGATTGGTAAATGTACATCATTATAACCAAAAAAAATATCAATTTTCGATATATCAAACCGAAAACAGGGAAACAAAAATTGATGTCTGTGTTCAGAAGGGTCTTGTTAGACCCACAAGATTATGGACGAGAAATTATAAACTTTCCCGCCTAATATCAATATGCACCTATACATAAAATCCACAAGAATTTTGACCTTGAGAGATCAAATCCTTGCGGAGTTTTGGTGCATAAAAGAGAGTGGCCAGACAAAACTTTCATTGCCTTACCACCCCCTATTTAAAATCTAAACGAATTTGTTAATGTGTTAAATGTTGTCAGAATAATCATTTAGGCCATTTAACCAAAACATTTGTTAAGCTTCAATGGGCTTTTCGTATTTTTGAAAATCTTTCCTGCGTTTCAGAAAGTACCAGAATAAGTATGGAACGTGCAATATAAAATTGACTAAACCCCAATAGTACACCACTGTATCGTTTGCAAAGGCAGATGAATCCATTATAGGTGTGAAAATATCGTAGGTGGCACGAATTAGGATGTGCACTGCCAGCGTGTAGGCGCGTGCCTGAACGTACAGTTCCGGGCGGCCTTTGAGGTGTGGATAAATTTCAGCTGCCAGTAGAATGCACAGGGAACTGGCTGCGAAGCCCGGATTTTCTGCATATACAAACGCAATGTTCCAAGTGGTGTACAAAAAGTTCCATAGTGGATCGGTGTAGGCAAGCATATCGCCCGGTTTTTTCTTGGAAAATGCCCATCCATTTTTCATTCCTTTCGATTTGAAAAGTGGTATGGTAACGATGAGAATAAATCCGGAAATGGCGTTAAAGTAGTTGCCCATGGCGATGTCTTTCAGCGAGGCCTCCAAAATATTTAACCCCAAAACGCCGTAAAGCGACCATAAAACCCAATCTTTGCGAAAAAACGACCACCAGCCACCACGATTTTCGTAATGGGCTATGCGTCCCAAACCCAAAATGAGAGCGGTAGGTATAAGTACCGAAAAGGTTTTCACCCAGCGGAACCAGCCGTCTAGCTGTGCATCCCACAGGGGAAAGGTAAAAAGTGCTAAAATCCAGAAGATAGCAGATGCGCGACTATATTTACGCATCAGTTCTACAAGAATCATAAGAATGCCTATGTACAAAGGCATTGAAACGAGGTACTGCCAAATAGGTATGTCCATAATCTAGAATTTTTATAATGAATATATGTTCATTTATATGACAAAAAAAATTACATTTTTATTGTGTCCCAGCTTAACTGAAACGCCTGTTCAATACGTTGCTCGTTCAATTCATATACATTTGACATGGTTTCGTCGGCCAATTCGCGTATAAACCCAATCATGGCCAAGAAAAGCATCTCGTCGTCTATGTGGTTTTTGATGAGCATTTCGCGTTTTCCCCTCCTGATGAGCTCGTGCACCGGCGATTTCATTTGCTCTGCGAGCTTGTGATGCTCCGGCGTTATGTAGGGGGAACGATAATATTGCTCCAAAAATACACTCTCTTTGTGGTGCTCAATTCGGTGTTTTAAGTAGTTAATCCATACTTTCTTAAGCCCGATTTTGAGGGGTTCGGCCGGGTTATAATTCTCCATGAACCGCTGCTGGGACTTATGGCGCAATTCTACATAGAGTTCGTGTAAAAGTTCTTCCTTGTTTTTAAAATAGATGTATAGCGTTCCGGTTGCTATGCCGGCTTTTTTGGCTAACTTTAACATTGTTAATCCCGCAATGCCATCTCTGTACATTAAGTCAAGGCTGGAGTTCAATATCAATGCTCTTTTATTTACATCTTTTACACGCATGCTGCAAATATAATGAATATTTATTCATTTTAAAATGAATGTCATATTATTTTTATTTTTGAAGTCCCGTGTCTGGTCGCAGTCTGGTTTACAGCAGTTTGTGTGAGGCAGCTTTGTTTTAACCACACATATATTCGCCGATAACTCCTTTGGAAATATGATTTAACGATATATCGCGGCGATTTTTATTTTTGCATCAATGATTATTTCAATAAGAGAATTCATTTATACCACACTGCTTTAATTAAAGAGATAAGCAACAGAAAAGGTAAATACCCTGTTTTTCTTTACGAAGTTTTCGGTGAAAATATCAGAGTCGACATCCGGTGCATACCAGTTATTGGAAAATATTCCCGGTTCGTAATCAGGATTGAGGTTGACCAATCCCAGGGAGTAACCAATATTGAAGAGAAATCCTTCAAATTCGTAGCCTAATCCGAAATTGAGGCCAAAATCGAATGCTCTATACAATTCATACAGCTGATTGTCTTCCATAAACTCTTCATACAATTCTTGATCGACCTTGCCATAAACGGGTTTTAATTTATAGGAGCTTTCATCAAAAAGCCTCTTACTGCTCACTTCTCTTCCGTTTTCTTCATAAGTATAGTCGTGTTTTAAACTGCCTCCAATGCCCACGGCAAAATACGGTCCCGTGGAGAA
>JAWOEM010000397.1:0-3092 GCA_046482785.1 Salinivirgaceae bacterium | reverse complement strand
CCTCGACCACTACATGGGCACACAAAAGTGCAGGAAAATGGTGCTGCGCACAGCGAATTCAATGTTCGTGGTAAATATCAATGAAATATCACACTGCAAAAGCGACAACAGCTATACAACCTTCGTTTTGAATGATAAACGTGAAATACTGGTTTCAAAAGGCATGTGATATTTCATTGATATTTACCACGAACATTGAATTCGCTGTGCGCAGCACCATTTTCCTGCACTTTTGTGTGCCCATGTAGTGGTCGAGGAGGTTGGTGAATTGTTCGTTTGTGTCTGGTTGAGTGGCGACCGAATCGATGGCATTGCGAACGGCGTTGATAAATTCAAATTCATTAATCGGTTTCATTATATAGTCGAAAGCGCTGAATTTTATGGCTTTGATGGCAAAATTGTCAAAGGCTGTCAGAAAAATGATTTTAAAACTATAAGGTCTCACATTTTGTAAAACCTGAAAGCTGTTCCCGTCTTCCAGCTCAATATCCATGAAAACAATATCGGGTGATGAACTTTTTATTAACGCCACTGCATCGGTCACCCTGGCTGCTTCCCCTACAATTTCGACATCGGAAAAGTTTTCGTTCAGCAGCAACCTGTAAGCATCCCTGATGGGTTGTTCGTCCTCGACGATTGCAATTTTTATCATATCTGAATACCTTGTTGTTTAATTAATTATTGGTATACATATCTCCACCCTCACGCCGGTTTTTTCCGGGTCAACTTCGTTCAGGTTGATGAATTTGAAATCAAATTTTTTACCATGTATAACTTGAAACAGCCTTCTGCGTTTTTCGAAGATCTCCATAGCCTTCGATGTATGTTTGCTATCAGATGTATTGGATTCTTGCATGCACCCTGTGCCATTATCCTCAATAATAAACCTGATCCAGTTTTCTTCAACGCCGGAGATTCTAACAAGCAGTTCGCCGGTATGCCCCAGGTTTTTAAAGCCGTGTTTTATTGCATTTTCAACAAATGGCTGTATGAGCATGGGAGGTATAAGCACAAAATCGGGTTCGTCAATCCGGATTATTTCCATCGTATAATTGAACTTCCCGGGCATTCTCATCTGTTCGAGTTCAATGTAGTTTTTAACCATTTCAACCTCTTTTTCCAGTGTGATGGTGTCGCTGTCGGAATACTCCAGTGTTGAACGCATTAGCGAAGCCAGTTGCGACAGATATCCCGATGCTTTTGACGGTTCGTTTTGCAGCATAAAGGATTGTATGGATCCCAGCACATTGAAGATAAAATGGGGTTTCATTTGTGTTCTGAGAATCTTTTGTTGAAGGTCGATTTTTATGAATCTGGCTTCTTTTCGCTTGATGCGATAGAACAAAACTATCAAGAGAATTATGAAAGCTAACAGGGCAATTATGGCGTAGCCCAATTGCATCCTCTGGTTTTTAATCTGATTCTCAGCTGAAAGCAGTTCTATTTTTTGTTCTTTTTCTTTTGTCTGATACTGTGTTTCGAGTTCAGCCATTTTATTTATAACATCAGCCGATAGGATTGAATCTTCTATCGCTTTATAGTTTATGTAATATTCGTAAGCCTGCTTATAATTGCCAATTTTAGCATAATAACCTGCTGTAAATTCGAGTATTTGGCTTTCCATTTCCAGCAACTTGCACGACCGGGCTTTTTTTAATGCTTGTTCAGCGTATCTTAGTACTTTGTTTTCATCATTCTTTTGGGCGTAAATCTTTGAAAGAGCAATTAGTTGCTTGGCAATACTCATACATTCGTCTATCTGCTCCGAAAGTTCCAATGATTTCTGATGGTAAACTATTGCGCTATCCAACTCTCCGATTGCCTCAAAAATACCGGCCAGGCTACCCAATCCTGAGGTAACGCCCCGTTTCCATTCCGCTTCTGCAGAATAATGAATTACTTTTCTATAACATACAATGCTGCTATCGAGAAGCCCTTGATCATGGTATAAATCACCCAATCCACTGTAAAATACGGCTTTGTTCTCGGCGCTTATTCCTGGCTTTGAAGCCATCTCCTGCTTGGCTAAATCAACATAGTATCCCTGTTTTTCAGTGTTGCCGACAGCTCCGTATAGTATTGACAGGTTCATATAATTATTAAACAGTCGCGAATAGTTAATAGGTTTCCGTATTTCTACAGATTTTAGCTGACACTCGATGGCATTGTAAAAATCGCCCATTTCGTTATAAACGATACCCAGATTTTCATAGCTGTTGGCAACGCTTGCCTGTTGGTTCATAGCTTTGTTAATTTCAAGGGCAGCGGTAAAATTTTCGATGGCTTGTTCATTCTGTCCGGTGTAACAGCTTGATATACCCAGTTTATTGTATGCTTCGGCAATCCACGAACTGTCGTTTTCCTGCCTTGCAAGATCCAACATTTGCAGAGCGCAATCGTGATAGTTGTCCCAATCGCCCAAATATTCGTATAGGTTGGCAATTTTTTTTAGCAAATCCTGTCTGCTTTCGAAATCTTTAGTGGTTTCGAGTAGGGCAATAAGGCTGTCGTGCGGCGACGACTCTATTTCCGCTTGAAAAGCGTTTCTAAGCGAGTCAGCATTGTTTGTGGGTTCAGATGCGAAGCTACAAAGTGTAATACATAGCATTAGTGCTATGCCTGGTATCGTGGGATTATTAATAGTCATTGATTGTTGGGAGAGGGTTTGTTTTTATTCGGGTGTGATGATTAAGTTTATTTCATGTATTTATCGGTTGTCGGGCATAAGCTTTGTCAGCAATAATTTTGCAGTATGAAGATATTTAAAAAATGTAAATAAAAACAGAAAAAAATTTATGGCAGCCACATATTTGAGTGAACAGAACCCGGAGGATTATCCTGCCAGCAATTTTTGCGTCTCAGGCATCAGCTTTTTTATCGGTGCGAAAGAGGGGATTCCGCTGCATAACTGCCCGGTCTTTATTTTTGTCTAAGCAGACTGGTGATTAAGGTGCTGGTTACAATACTCTGTACATCTATATTAATCCTTATCTTTGCAGTAAACATTGAAGAAGTATGAGTAAAGTACGTGTACGTTTTGCGCCGAGTCCGACGGGACCGCTGCATATCGGAGGCTTAAGAACAGCGCTGTT
>JAWOEM010000273.1:0-8007 GCA_046482785.1 Salinivirgaceae bacterium | reverse complement strand
ACCCCGCCGCTTACAGAAAAATGCGAAAAATCTACTCGTCATGGCTAAAGTTTACGAACTCACTACGATTTTTTCTGAAAAATCGTAGCTCAAACATCGCAAACTTTGACGCCATAACAAGCAGATTTTCTTAACGCATTTTTCTTCATGCGGCTGTAAAAGCAACTGTTGTGCACTTAATCAACGATAAGACCTAATGCGGGTTGGCCTGATCAAATTGGCGGGCTAGCGTAAAGGTATATGTTCTACTCGAATTAATCAATAGAATGAATGGTAAATCATAACTATTGATTTTATGAGAGTGAATCCTGATATAGAAAATATAGACAATTGATTAAGCAATTGTTCTATGTTTTCATAATCGGGGTTCAATCCATATAAATGACATAAAAGAGGCTTGTTCAGCTTTTATATGTCATTTAATTTATTGAACAGAGCAGGTGGAAGCGTAATTTGATCTTGAATTTCCGCCAGTGGTCGGACACGTTTTGCAACTTATTTTTTCAGGAAAAAAAGTTTGTTGAGAAAGCCCACAATTTTTCACCTGATCCTTAATAATCATCAATAAATCAAATTATTTATAAAAATATTCTTTAGGTTACCTACCTTTGCATCATGATTCAACTTGGAAAATACAATACGCTTGAGGTGGTTAAAGCAGTGGACTTTGGCCTTTACCTCGATGGAGGCGAAAAGGGCGAAATTTTACTGCCCACTCGCTATGTGCCCGAAAACGCGGAACCCGGCGACCAATTAGAGGTTTTTATTTATCTTGATTCGGAAGATCGAATTATTGCTACCACAGAAACCCCACTGGCACAGGTTGGCGAATTTGCCTTGCTCGAAGTTGTGGCAATCAACCGATTTGGTGCTTTTTTGAATTGGGGACTAATGAAAGATTTGATGGTTCCGTACAGTGAGCAACGGCAAAGTTTTGAAGTTGGCGAAAAGCACTTAGTGTATGTATATGAAGATGAACAAACAAACAGAATTGTTGCCACATCGAAAACGGATAAATTTTTAGATCAATCGCCGGTTGAATACCAAATGGGCGACGAGGTTGAAGCCTTTATTGTGTACAAAAACACAATGGGATACAGAGCATTGGTAAACGAACATGTTTGGGGAATGCTATATCACGATGAGGTTTATAGATCGATAGACCGCGGTGAAAAGATAAAAGCCTACGTAAAAAAACTACGTGAGGACAATAAGCTTGATCTTACCTTACAAAAACCGGGGTACGAAGCTGTTGAGGATTTTTCCGATGTGCTTTTGAAATACATCAAAGAACACGATGGCAAAACAAATATTACTGACAAAAGCGATGCGGAATTAATTCGAAAAACATTTAACGTGAGTAAGAAGGTATTCAAAAAAGCTGTAGGGAAACTCTACAAAAACAAGCAAATTCAAATGACCAATGAGTCCATTGAATTAACTGAAAAATAGTATTTTTTATACACTAAAGGAAAGCTCCTTTTGGAACATCACAAAAAAAAGCCACAATGCTGTGGCTTTTTTTATTGTCTTGGTTGAAAAATTATACGTTCATCAAAGCATTGAAATCATCTGACGATTTTAGCTCGTAAAACTCTTTATTATATTGAAAAACGCGGCAAGAACGTTCTCCTTTGTGAGAAAGTTTCCCATTCTCGTAAATAAACATACAACCTTCGCGTAACCCTACAACGGTGGTATCTTGATTTACAACTAAAAACTCCTCGATGCGCTGCTGACGAGTTTCGCCACCATGTCCCTGAGCATTTTTGTCTAAGTAGTGCGGGTTAATTTGAAACGGAATCAGGTTCAATGCATCGAAACCTTTCGGATCGATAATTGGCATATCGTTAGTGGTTTTAATTGTAGGGCAAGTTAGGTTAGAACCTGCGCTCCAGCCAATGTATGGAATTCCATCTTTAACTTTTCCTTGTATAGGCGCAATAAGTTTATTCCTGCGCACTTCGTGCAGCAAGTGCCAAGTGCTTCCTCCACCAACTACGATTGCTTCTGCATCGTTTACTGCTTTAACAGGATCATCGAAGTGGTGAATTGAAATGGCATCGTGCCCCACTTCGTTGAAGCGACTTTTCACTTTTGCTTCGTACTCATCGTAGGTCATTGTAACGCCTGCATAGGGAATAAAAAGTGCTGTCACTTTTTTCTCTCCCAAAAATGCTGCAATATCGTTTTTGCAATAGTCGAGATAAGGCTCGCCGGCCATTGTAGAGTTGCTAATCAGTAATAGTCTCATATCTAAAATATTTATGGTTTTCTAATGTCAAATATAAATAATTTGGCGGAAGTAGCAACGTGTTTCGATACCAATAACGGCTTATTTTATAACCTCCACCGTCATAGAAATATCTTTTTTGGGCCAAGCTTTCCCATCTACTTCTACTTCGGCAATGGCATTTACCACATCCATACCTGAAATAACTTCGCCAAATACGGTATGCATCTTATCGAGGTGAGCAGCACCACCGGTGGTTTCATAGAATTTTCTTCGCTCGGGCGAAAAAGTAATATTATTGTCTTTCTCTATTTGATCTAAGTCGTGCTTGTTGTATTTTGTTCCCTGCACAATAAAAAAATCGTACGAAGAGGAGCGCATATCCGGATTATCTTCGTAGTCGCGCGCCATTGAAACGGCACCGGGCTTGTGGTGCAAATCTACGGGGTTCATTTCGGCGGGTAAAGAATAGTAACCAACATTGCTTTTTATGGTTCTGCGATCATAGTCATCGGAATCGCCACCCTGAATGATAAAATTTTTCTCGACACGATAAAAAACAGTTTCATCGTAAAATCCGCGTTTAGCCAACATTACAAAGTTGGCTCTATGGAGCGGAGTTTGGTTATACAATCGAATTTTAATATCTCCTTTGGTGGTTTTCAGAACCACAATAGTTTCTTTGTTCTCTTTGCCGTATTTAGTAAGAAACGATTTTACATTTTTATTGGAAAGCTCGGGATAGCGAGGTTTTTTCTTCTTTTTTGACTTCCGCACAGATGATTTTTTCACCCTTTCAACTTTTACTTCACTTTTTTGCGTGTTCCCGGATTTTTCAGCAGGTGATGAACATGCTCCGATAGCTCCTATACAAATCAGTAAAATGAAAACAAATCGCATAATAAATTATTTTTTAACCGTAAATATCTTTTCGGTATTTCTCCTCCTCATCGCCTTCCATAATGGCGAGGTAATTTTCGTAACGGGTAAATGGAATTTCGTCGTTTTGTGCGGCTTCTTTTACGGCACACCCGGGTTCGTGTGTGTGAGTACAGTTGTTGAATCGACAGGTATGGCTCAGTTTAAATATTTCGGGAAAATAGTGCGAAAGCTCCTCTTTTTTATCCACTTCCATAAGTCCAAACGACCGTATTCCCGGTGTATCGATAATATACCCACCAAAGTTAAGTGCATGCATTTGGGCAAATGTTGTGGTATGCTTTCCTTGCAGATGAGCGCTTGAAATATCCCCAATTTTAATGTTTAAATCGGGTTGTAGCGTATTGGCCAATGTGCTTTTTCCCACACCCGATAAACCTACAAAAACACTGGAGGCGTTTGTCATTAAATCTTTCAATTGGTTCATATTGTGCCCGGTAGTAGCAGAAATAGCCATTGTTTTATACCCAACCGATTCATAAATATATCTGTAGGCTTCGGCCAATTCCTTTTGGTCTTCGGTCAATAAGTCAAATTTATTGATGAGTACAACAGCCGGTATTCCGTATGCTTCTGCCGACACCAATATTCGATCGATAAACATAAGTGATGTGGCAGGTTCGCTTAGCGTGGCCACAACAAAAACCTGATCGATATTTGATGCAATGATATGCGCCTCTTTGGAGAGTTTTGTGGATTTACGAATAATGTAATTTTTTCGTTTTTCCAATTGGAAAATTACACCGGTTTTTTCATTTGGGTTCAATTCTACCGTAACCCGATCGCCCACGGCAATAGGATTTGTGTTTCGAATGCCTTTCATTCGAAATTTTCCACGAATAGTGCAATCGCATTGCACACCATTGTCGAGTTTTACAGTATGCCAACTGCCAGTTGTTTTTATTACCGTTCCTTTTTGTTTCTCCATGCCACAAAGTTAGTATATACGAGGATACTTGGGTTACTAAACAGTTGAAAAACAGCGTTAAGATTTGAAAGATAATTCCACTTCGTACCCATTGTACTTTCGTACATTAAGAACGATTCCCTCATCAAAAATCAGATATTGCCCCCGAATTCCTCTTAAAACTCCTATAAAATCGGGGTTTTTATCCAAGTTTACGGATTTCACCTTTACAGGATACACATCGACCGGGTAGTTTATTGTGGTAACAGAAAAGGAAGAATTTATATACTGCTTTAAATTATCGGGTAACCAATCGACGGCTTGTTTAATGGCGTCTTCCAAAAGTGGTTCACCATCCTTTTTGTTGGTGAGCATTGCTCTCCAGTTGGTTTTATCGTTCATGTGTTTTTTAAGCTCCACCTCGAGCTGTCCGGCCATATTACGGTGTGGCGTAGTTGCCAATGCCACGGCACTGTGTGCACCTTGGTCTATCCATCGGGTTGGAACCTGTGTATGTCGGGTAACACCAACTTTCAATCCGCCCGAAAGGGCAAGATAAACGACATGATCGATCAAATCGTGTTTTTTCGACCATTCCATATCGCGGGAAATACCCAGGTGTGCCTGATTTTTTTCAGGGCGAATTACACTCGGGTCGGCTTGAGGTAGCGAAGTATAACAAGGATAGCAATATCCCTGAAAGAACGATTTTGAAGTTTTTCTTCCGCAATGAATGCAATGAATGGTGCCTGTATGGTGCAGGTTGATGGTACTGCCTATCATGGCGTTCATATCCACCACATGATTGTCTAAATGGAGTGTGTATTGAACCGGATCGGATAGTTCGGTTTGCATTTTTAGTAAGTGTCCGCGCATAATTCTTTGTTTGGGTACGAACTTACTCTTTTTGCCGATATTTTCCAAGTTAGGTTTAACAGGGCTTCGTGTTAGACACAAGATCACAAAATGGAAGTACAGCACAAAAAATCTGATTTGATAAACAACAAGCTACCCAAAATAAAAATAGTTTCTTCTGCACGTGCAGAAGAAACTATTACAGTTTATTTGGCAAATAGATGCCTAATTTTTCAGATTACCCAATGGCAGCAATACCGGGCAATTTTTTACCTTCGATGTATTCGAGCATAGCTCCACCGCCGGTTGAAACGTAGCTAACCTTATCGGCTAAGCCCGACTTATTGAGTGCCGAAACTGAATCGCCGCCTCCCACAAGTGAGTAGGTGCCTTTTTCAGTAGCGCTGGCAATCATCTGTGCAATGCCAAAGGTTCCACGCGCAAATTTGTCCATTTCAAACACGCCCACGGGGCCGTTCCACAATATTGTACGCGATTTGGCAATAATATCGGCAAAAATAGTGCGTGTTTCCGGGCCAATATCTAATCCCATCCAACCTTCTCCAATCTCACCGGCAGCTGTTACGCTAGTTTTGGCGTCTGCTTTAAATGCATCGGCGTTAACAGAGTCGACCGGTAAAAGAATTTCACAATTATTTTGAGCCGCTTTATCCATAACGCTTTTAGCGGTTTCGAGAAAATCGTCCTCTACCATTGAAGAGCCAACGTTTCCGCCTTTTGCTTTGATGAACGTGTACGCCATAGCGCCTCCAATGACTAGTTTATCGACTTTTTTGAGCAATTTTTCGATAACAATTATTTTGCTCGACACTTTGGCTCCGCCAATGATGGCAGTATATCCTTTTTTTGGAGCGTTCAGTGCTTTATCGAGATGCTGAATTTCATTAATCATAACTTTACCGAACATCTTATTGTCGCCGTATAAAGCTGCTATAATAGAAGTAGAGGCATGCGCCCGGTGAGCTGTTGCAAATGCATCATTAATATACACATCGGTTCCCTCGGCCAGTTTTTTAGCAAAAGCGGCATCGCCTTTTTCCTCTTCGGCATAAAACCGTAAGTTTTCAAGCAATAAAATTTCTCCGCCTTTGAGTTTCTTTTTTGCTTCAAGTACTTCTTGTCCAATACAATCTCCCACAAACTTAACAGTTTTTCCGGTAACCTTTTCCAGTGCCGGAACTACGTGTTTTAAAGAATATTTTTCTTCGTTTCCTTTGGGACGCCCAAGGTGCGACATTAAAATAACACTGCCACCGCGCTTCAACACCTCTTTAATAGTAGGCATTGTAGCACTAATCCGTGTATCATCTGTAACTTCAAACTTGTCATTCAAAGGCACATTAAAGTCAACGCGTATGAGCGCCTTCTTATTTTTAAAATTGTACTTGGTAATGTCTTGCATAATTTTTTTGTTTTGCATGAATTAATGATAATCAAATTTACAAATTTTCTACCTTTACCACCATTTATTAAGCTGTATTAGGCATTTATTAAAATGTTAATTTACCACAACTAGTTGTTTATCGGTATTTTTTGACATTGGTATGGATTCAAATGTGTAATAAATTCCGCGTTTTTCGGAAAAAAGAGTATATCAATACGAATGCCAATTGCGAATAAATAAATAACCGATAGTTCAAAAATACGACATAAAATATGCTAAAGCAGCATTTTGACAACAAATTTTTTACGCACACGATTTCGAAAACCAGGTATCAATGAAATTTTCAGAAGTAATAGGTCAAACGCAATTAAAGGAACAACTCATTGGCATGGTAAAAAGTGGCAGAATAAGCCATACCATGCTTTTTGCCGGACCGCAGGGAAGCGGAAAATTACCGATTGCCATGGCGTATGCGCAGTATTTGCTATGCCAAAACCCGACAGACACAGACTCCTGCGGTACATGTCCATCGTGTAGGCGTGCTGCAAAATTAGAGCACCCCGATTTACACATGATTTATCCGGTTATCAAACGAAAATCGACTGATGATGCGAAAAGTGAAGACTTTATCGACTCTTTTCGCGAAATGTACATCAAGCACCCGTACTTTTCGTATAATAACTGGATTCAGAAACTCAATGCAGAAAACAAGCAAGCCGGAATATTTGTAGGTGAAAATAAAACGCTGATGCACAAACTCAGCATGAAAAGCTACGGCGATAACTATAAGGTGTTTGTGATTTGGATGATGGAAAAGGTGAATCAGGTTACTGCTAATAAATTATTGAAAGCATTGGAAGAACCACCTGAGAAAACAATTTTCCTACTCGTTACCGACCGTATAGAGCTAATTTTACCGACAATTATCAGCCGTTCGCAACTTGCTCGCACAGCCATGCTACAGGTAGAGGAGATAAAAGAGGGCTTAATGACAAAATTTGGCGTTCCGGATGCTCAGGCAGAGAAACTTGCGGTATTTGCCGATGGCAATTTCCACAAGGCCGTTTCGCTAATGGACAATACCGAAGAGTTGGATCAAAATTTGGAACGCTTTGCAACCTATTTTCGGCATTGCTACAGTTTTAATGTAGAGGGTATTCACACCATGGCAAACGAATTTAAAACCTTCTCGCGCGATAACCTCATCGATTTTTTGGAATACAGTCTTTTCTTAATCAGAAACAACATGGCTTTAAATTTACACTTAGAGCAAATGGTACGCATGACCGATGAGGAACGTGAATTTTCGAAAAATTTCCATAAACTTATTAATCCGGCCACTGCCCACTTGGTTTCCCGCGAAATTGAAGAGGCTATTTTTCACATAGGCCGAAATGTAAATACCCGAATTGTAATGTTCGATTTGGCCATTAAAATATACGAAAACCTGCGAGCCAAAACATAGGCAATTGTGCGCGCATTGGGATAAAACCATGAGTTACGAACGAGAAGATATTGTGCGCTATAAGCTGGGGAAGACTCCTCCAAATATTGTAAACGTGGGAATCTTCTTTATGCTTGTGGGTGCCGTTCTTTTTTTATCCTTATGGTATCTATCAATTCTGTTTATCCTTATCGGAGCTGCAATTCTATCGATTCGAGATTATA
>JAWOEM010000044.1:0-17960 GCA_046482785.1 Salinivirgaceae bacterium | reverse complement strand
CTTTCGCAGAAATGGTTAATACCATCAAATTCTTTGTGTGGTAAACGAAACATCACAACCCAGAGGGTCGGGGGCTCCGATAAATAAAATCGCAGATTTATATTTATCGTGAGTCCACGAATTGTATTTCAAATCAAAGATTTGAACAATTCGGGATTCGAATCCCTTATCGCCCACAGAAGGTCAATCATTCTTTGGTTGACCTTTTTCACCGGACAAGAGACTGTTTTACGGCTTCAGAACTCCTTTGTAGGTTTCCAACGCACGTTCGCGGGCGTATTTATGTTCGACCATAGGTTTTACATACGATGATTTATCCACCTCCGAAACCCACTTTCTTACATAATCTAACTTTGGATCGAATTTTTGCGTTTGCAACGTGGGGTTAAATATTCGAAAATACGGCACGGCATCGCAACCCGAGCCGGCAGCCCATTGCCACCCGCCGTTGTTGCTGGCCAATTCGTAATCTAACAATTTTTCGGCAAACCAAGCTTCACCCCATCGCCAATCGATTAACAGGTGTTTTGTTAAAAAACTAGCCACAATCATGCGTACTCGATTGTGCATAAACCCCGTTTCCGCAAGTTCGCGCATGCCTGCATCAACAATTGGGTAACCCGTTTCACCGGTTTTCCAGCGAGAAAACTCCGATTCGTTGTTGCGCCACGGAATATCATCGTATTTCGCCTTAAAAGACCGATGGACAATATGCGGAAAGTAATATAAAATTGTAGCATAAAATGCTCTCCACCCCAATTCACTTACGTACACATCAAAGTCGGAAGCATGTTTCAATAACTGTCGAATACTTACAAATCCGTACCGTAGCGGGATACTCATGCGACTAGTACCATCCCGGGCAGGAAAATCGCGTTGATGCTCATATTTCGCAAGCAAGTTTTGAGGCGGAAGTGCTATTTTCCAGGCATAGCCTGTATTCTGAAATCCCATTTCTTCAATAGCAGGAAACCGATAATCAGACACCGCAATTACATTATGCAAATCTGATACATCGTAATTTTCCAATGTAGTTTGCTCCAATTTCAGTAACCATTGCTTCTTCCAAGGTGTAAATACAGTGTAAGGCGAGTTATCTTTCTTTTGTATTGCAGTTGGATGAAGCGGTTGGTGATCGGTAAACAAATAAAGCGCAACATTTTTATTGTTAAGCACTTCCAATACTTCATCGTCTCGTTTTATCGCGTAAGGCTCATAGTCTTCATTGGCATAAACAGCGGAAATATCTTCGGTAGCCAATAGTTTTTCGAATACTATTTTAGGATCGCCTTTTACAATGCGAAGGCTACCCCCGATTTTCGCCAAATGGGCATGAATTACTTTGAGTTGGTTATATATTAGGCTTAAACGACGATCGTTAGCAGGCAATTCGGAAATAATATTTTCATCGAAAATAAAGATGGGTTGTACTTTTTCTCCGGACTCTATGGCTTTTGCCAATGCATGATTATCATGCAACCGCAAATCGCGTCGAAACCAATATATTACGGTGCGCTGCCCTACCATTTTTGAACGGTTTTAATAAATTGCGAAACATCAATATTGCACTCCTTTGCCTTATTTTTCAGGTCTTGCTCAATTTTATCGGGGATTTGAGGTTTACGAGCCAAAACCCACGCATAATCTCTCTTATAGGTGCTCACAATGGCGTATTGGTACGAATCGTCGACATAAAGCACGTGGTACGTTGATTTGAATAAATGAAAAAACCGTACAAACAGCGCAGCCGGGTAGTCTTTATCGGGTTGCCAGGCAATGGCTTTAGCACTTTTGTGCTTGCCCGTAGGTGTATGCTTATAGCCTTGATTCAAAACATCAATTCGTCCATCGGAACGCAACTCATAAGTGGCAGTAACGTTTACAAGATCTCTTTCGGCACGCATCGGCAACCGATAAATTTCATACCACGTACCGACGTATTGCTGAACATCGAAATGTTTAACAAGTTGAGCATCTTTGGCTCCGTACTCTATTGTTTTGCAAGTAGAAAAAAACATACTAATCAAAATTATTAAAATGGTTATTCTCATGTCAATTCAGTTAAGAAATTGTGCCAAAATGATGATTCAGACTTATTCTTTTGCCCTTTAACTTCATTGTAAATTCATTAAATAGCCCGCTATTCGCAATATTTTCAAGTTACTAAAGATCAAAAACAACCTCGTTAAAACAGCCAACTTACCTCATTACAATCCTTAAACAGAAATTAGCCCGGCCTTAAAAATAGCAGTAAACTACCCACGCATTAGTAGTTCATATAAATTTCTTTGATAATGCGCTTGAATCCATCAATATCGCTCACAATTTGTATATTATGTGGCAAGTCCCCCGTTATAGAACACTGATAACCAGTGATAAATATTTTTGTTTCAGGAAAAGTTGTGGCCAATTTCTCAATATAGTTTTGCACCCAGCCATCTTCCATTGATGATGTAAATGAAGTGAAAAGATATTCGGGTTGAAGTTTATCGTAAACCATCTTCACATCACTAAATGGTACAATTTGCCCCAAATACACGGTTTTCATTCCCCATTTTTTGGCAATGTAATTATAAAATAAAAGTCCAATTTCGTGCAACTCGTGATCGTGAAGGAAAAAAACAAAAGTGGGAGTATTTGGATTCGATTCGGGCACAACACGGTCGATAGCCACAAACAATTTTTGCCGAACCAAATTAGAAACGAAATGCTCTTGGGAAGGATGTATAGAACCGGTTTGCCACAACACCCCTACCCGATCGAAAAAGGGGAATAAGAGTTCGTTTACCGTTTCTTCAAATCCGTTTTTAATAATGGAACGGGTAAGTACACCTTCACTTAATTTCATCCAAATCGATCATGCTTATTATCAGATGCTCAACTTGCACGCTCGATTTATTCAATCCTACGTTTAACGCCACCACTCGTTCACGCAACTCTTCATTCGACAATTGCGCCAACTTCGAAATACGAAAGCCGTGTTTATTTAATAAGGCGACATTAAGTAATTTTTTTACATCCTCATCGCAATAGGTACGAATATTGGTATCTGTTCGTTTGGGTTCAATAAGATTATACCGCTTTTCCCAAATACGGATTGTATGCGCTTTTATGCCTGTAAGTCTTTCTAAATCTCTTATTGAATACATTATGCGATAATTTGTACTTTAAACAGACGCCAAATTTATTTGTTTATTATTTATGGTGGAATTTTAAACAAATTATTATGCATCATTAGTCGGTATAGGTGTTTTGCATTGAAAAGCCATCGATATTTCGGAAAAATAAATGATACAACTCAGGTACTTTTAGTACAGAAACTACATCACGAAAAGTGACCAAACAATACATTTTGAAGGCATGTTACGGAAGAGCAAGTGGGTTATTGTGGAAGAAACCACAGTTTTACTTCTTCGATGCGGGAACCGGTAGCTTTTAATATTTGAAACCGATAATTCTCTACAGCAATAACCTGATTTATTGTGGGGATATCTTCATTATAATAAAGAATAAGTCCGGCCAGCGTTTCAAAGTCCTCCTCATCGGGAAAATGGAATCCGAACTTCTCATTTAGGTAGTCAATCTCGTGTCGTCCCGATAAAATAAAAACATTGTCTTCGATTTGTTTCTCAACAAGCTCCACCTTATCGTGCTCGTCCTCAATCTCACCAAAAATTTCTTCTATAATATCTTCTAACGTTACAATTCCAGCAGTCCCGCCAAATTCATCAACAACAAGAGCGATACTTTTCCCCTGACTTGTAAACATTGCCAGTAATTTATTGGCTGACATGGTTTCGGGGACAATTGGCAGGTTGTGCACAATATTTTTTAAGCTTCCCGGCTTGCGAAACATGTCTACGGTATGTGTATAGCCAATTATATTATCAATGGATTCTCGATATACCAGAAGTCGTGAGAAACCTGTATCGTTAAATTTTTGAATAACCTCCGCGATATCATCATTAATTTCGGCGGCCACCAGCTCATTGCGCGGCACAATGCATTCCTTTAATTTGATATTGGTAAAGTCCAGTGCATTGCGAAAAATACGCACATCGTTTTTAAACTCTTGTTGTTTGTCGGCATCATCGGCAGAATCTGTCAAGAGGTCGCTTAAGTCGAAACGATCAAAAACCAGCCCATCATTGCTATTATGATTTTTTATTCCGAAAAACAAACGGAGTACAACACCAGAAATGGCCATTGAGAACCGAGTGATCGGATAAAAAATCGTGTAAAACAGCATGGTTGGAACAGATAATGCCCGAAGAATTTTATTGGGATTAATTCGAAACAATGTTTTGGGTAAAAACTCCGAAAAGACAAGGATAATGACGGTCGAAACAATTGTTTTTACTGTTAAAATACTACTGTCGAGTTCAAAATAATTTTGCAAAATTGGGTTGAGCAATTTTGCCATGAGTATACCATAAACTACCAGCGCAATATTGTTTCCAATAAGCATTGTGGCAATATAATAGGAAGGGTGTTTCGTAAAAACCGAAAGGAATCCGGGTGCTAAGGAGCCTCGTTTTTTATCGATTTCGATTCGGAGTTTATTGGAAGAAACAAATGCAATTTCCATTCCGGAGAAAAATCCGGACAGAATCATGGTAATCAAAATCAATAAGAGGTAATCCATAAGTTCATCAAATTATTTGCTAAAGTAGTGACGTCTTATGAAAAATAAAAAAGATATTCCACTTAGAAGGAAGAATTTTGCAGATGGTTGCAATCCAAATTTATTGGTATAGTAAAGCCCCTGAAGGAGCAATACAATGGTTGCCACTAACCAGGCATATTTTATTATAGCTTCTATTGTGCGTTTATTCTTCTTCGTTATCGACATAAAAAAATCCTGTTGGTTCAAGTATGCGGGCGTTGGTCAAATTGGGGTCAGATTCGAACCCTTTGCCATAAATAATAGCATCTTCTTCGGTAAATTTAGTAAACTGATCGGAATAAATTTTCCCTTTTTTCTGATCGAACACCATATATTCGGTATTAATTAAGCGTCCTTCACGGTCGAGCACTTCTACATCGTACCGGGCAACCCACTTTTCTTCTTTTTCGTAGTAAATTACATGGTTTGCAGAAATATATGTCGAAACCTCCTGATTTTCGTCTAAGAACTGTGCCTCCAGTCCTTCTGAGAACTCGGTGTAGGGGTTTTCTACACGGGTAAACTGTTTTACCGATGCCGCATTAAGTTTCATTACAATTCGTCCTGAATCGCTGCGATATAGATTCACGTGTTCGGCAGACATTGTTGGGTACGACTCTATACTTGTAATTCGCTTTACGGCTTCAATATCGTTTTTACACGATACAAAAAAGATGATTCCCACCATGGCAGGAATCATCTTAAAAAATATCTTGTGGGTCAATCTATGCATATTTCATTGAAATATTCCCGAGTGCCTCTTTTCACAGTTTAGTTAAACCGTGCTTTAGTGGTTCTGTTAATCCAACCACCTACTTTGTAACTTGATCCTTCGGTTACATCATGAAAGAAAGCTTCTTCTTTATCGGGAAAGTACTGTGAATAAATCGAGATAAGCTTATTTGCATCGCCTGCAACAGAAGAATCTACGGATTTTGCTCTCTGAAACATATCTACTGCAACCCAGTAGATGGTGCGTGCTTGAAACTTATTGTCTCCAAAATTCTTAACGTTAGCGTAAGCTTTACCAATGGTTAAATATGGGGAACCATCGTTTGGATTTAGCTTAATGGCCTCGTTAGCGTAACTAACAGCTTGCGCGGGTGAACCCGAAACAAGTGTAATTTCTGCTAATTCTTTATAATAACGGGCTTTTGTAATAGCATCTTCTTCGTTATTGATGGCCTCTTTGTAATATTCGGTTGTTTTCTCCCAGTTCTCTTTTTTCAAAAACACCCGAGCCAATCCGTAGGCTGCATTGGCCGAAGGCTCAATTTTATAAAGCGCTTCAGCACTTTTTTCGTATAATTCGGATGCTTCACAATCGCGTTTACGCAATAGGGTTACAATATTTTTCAGGTTTTCGATATCGTCTGGATTTTCCTCAAAGCGAGGTTTTAAAACCGGAATCAACGATTCACACTCGGCAGCACCACTTTGGGTAAATATCAACTCCACATTTCCCTGAACCTTTTCCAGTTTTGCTCTTTTCGATTGATCTGTTTCACCTTTTAATTGATGGCTAATGATATCAGTAGCCTGAGCAAAGTTATTAACCATATCCTCTTTGGTTATTTTCTCATCCAAATAGAGCGATAATGCTGTTTGCATCATCACGTTCAGTGCAAAGTCAGGAGTTTGGGTTTTCATCATATCCATAGCCTCATGCATCATATCGTACACCTCTCGTTTCGCATCGGAATCTAGGGCATACAGGTCAACGGCCTTGCGTGCAGTGTAATACCCTTCATTTCCAAAATATTTTATGCGCTGATTGTACACCTGCATTATGGAATCGACATATTTTTGTCGTACTTCCGGAGACTGACTTTTTTTATAAAAAACTTTATACATGTTTACACCATGCAAGTACATATTTTTACTTGCTTTTGGGGCTTCAGTAAATACAATTCTCCACGATTTTATTGCATCATCATATGCCTTCTGCTTATAAAACTGCTTATACATGGACAAATTTGTGAGGGCACGAATACTATCTTCCCCATGTCCGTATTTGGAACCATCTTCTACGCCCTTTTGAGCAAACGCTCCACTTGCTATTGTAACTACTACTAAAAACGCTGTTAGAATACGTTTTACCTGTGTTTCCATAATGTCTTATGTTTTAAGTTTAATCAAATTTCCGTTCAAAGAACCAAATTTCTCTGAAGTTTAATTTCAAGTTAAGTTTAATATAATTTTCTTTAATTAAATCCTCTTTTAAAGCACCCCGCTGCCCAAGTTCTAATCCAATATTCAGCATTGCATTTACTTTTTTGATGGGTAATCCCATGCCAATGGATACTGCATATTCGTTCAGCGGTTGGTCATTAACTTCTATGTACTGATTCTCAAAAAATGCGCCAAAACGGTAAGTTGCTCTTTTAAAATAACTTGCCGCTGAGTTCCATTTTGGCGTAAAACCGTACCCACCACTTACACGATAACTGTTTCGAAAAGTTGTCAGGCTGTTTGCAATATTGTCATTATCTACTTCTCCCCACATGGCATAATCGACAGCCACGGTTGCAAAACGCTTGTTGGGTTCTTCATAGCTCAATCCGAATGCCAACTTGTTGGGCATTGAGAAATGACCTTCTTCCCCAACATAGAAAGATGTGGTATCGATAATTTGATTGTCGCTAATATTATCTAAATTGCTGCCCACCGTAGCGCCATACAAATAATCTTCTTTGAAATCAATTTTTTGCTCGGGGCTAAATGTAGCTCCAATGTTCAGCACGCGTTCATCGCGCAACGGAAGGGTATACATAATTCCGGCATCGTATCCTAACCCATTTACCTGACGAGTATACCCCTCTTGTGTATTTCGGGTAAATGTCTCGTCGGGGATTAAAATCGTTTTTGTTTCAAGCAGTTCTCCAAAATAATACTTTAAATTAAAGCCAATAGATAAATTGGGCAAAATTGAGATGGAGTTGCCTAAATAAACCTCATTCAGTGCTCCACCCCCCACATAGAAAGTCTCAGCATACACGTTATTTACAAAACCTTTGTTGCTGATTCGATAATTCCTATTCGAAGTGGGAACAATTCCCAAGCTGGTATGTAACCATTCTGCCATGCGAAAACCCACTGCATAATACGTAAAATTAAACTCGTTGGACGTATAACTTTCAGTGTCATTCTCAAGCTGCGTAAGCCTGTTGGAAAATCCAAAATCAATAACAAATCTCATACTATCAATACCCCTGTAAGATGCAGGGTTCGAAAAGTTGATAATATTTTTCTGCAATAAGCCTGTTGCTGCACCTCCATATTCAGAAAATTGTATTGAGCCTGAGTTTTTTAAATCACCCAAACCAAATACTGAATATGGGGAGCTGGCTTTTCCCTGTCCCATCAATCCGTTTACAGTAAATACTGTAACGATAACTACTAAATTAATTCTTCTCCACATTGTACGTCAATATTCTGTTTAAGCCTTTTGCTATTAAATTTGGCTCTGCAAAGATGCCATTTTTTATCTTCCCTGCAAAAATATCTGCATCGCCACCGGTAATAACGACGTTTAATGCAGAATATTCTTTCGCATACACATTTATTGTTCCGAATATTTCATTTACCACTCCTTCGACCACCCCTGATATAACTGAATCTCTGGTAGTTAATCCTGGATATTGGTAATCGGAAGTATACTTTAATAATGGTAACCGATGCGTGTACCGATGCAGGGATTCAAACCGTAGCCGCATTCCCGGCGAAATGGAGCCACCCAAATATGTTCCTTTCGAAATAAAATCAAACGTAATTGCCGTTCCCGCATCTATCACCAAATTATTGCCATTGGGAAATAATTCTTCTGATCCTACTACGGCCGCTAAACGATCTGCTCCCAGTGTTTCTTTACTTTCGTAAGCACTCTTTATTGGTAGCTTTGTAGTAGAACCAAGGTTTTCAAAATACCGGCTCCGCTCCTTCATCAGCTTAATCCATGAATAATTGGCATCCCCAACATTGCACAAAATACTATGATCAAAATCGGTCTTCCTGATGAGTGCATCCATTTTTTCCACTTCATCGGTAAGAAATAAACCAATTGGCGACAAAGATTGGTTATTGGCTAAATAAACTTTTATTCGGGTATTACCGGAATCAACTATTAAATTCACAAAAGACTGAGTTGGAAAAAATTATTAATAAACCTCTGTTAACAGATTGCAACATACTAACTATTAAATACATAATAGCCCATTGAAATATTACAATTAATTTGCAAATGTAAAAAAACATGAACTGAAATAGCACGCTACACCAAATTATTTTTACTTTCGTGCGTTAAATTTAATATGAGAATAAATTACCATAATTAATTGGTTTGTGAAAGAAAAAATAATGCGAACGATCATTCATCGAATACTACCGGGAATTGTTTTGGTATGCTGTTTACAGTTATTAGCTACCGGGCAAACAATAAAAGACGATAGAATACTAATACCGATGATTTCGGCCAATCTGGGGTATAATTACCATGCCGGCGATTTAGCAGACCGCTTTGGGCCAAGCGGACAAGTGGGTAGTTCATTTATGCTCAAATTCAAATCGAACCTGCTACTCGGTGTGGAAGGAAATTACTTGTTCAATCAGAAAATTGAGGATCGCGAATATTACCGGTATTTGATGAACGACGATGCACTTATTACTAATATGTATGGCGAACCGGGAGTAGTTTCTGAGCGCATGGCAGGATTCACTATTTTTGGCAAAATAGGTTACGTATTTAATGTATTGGCCCCAAACCCTAACTCCGGTATTTTTGTTTCGGGGGGATTAGGCCTTTTACAACATAAGATTTACATTGAACACCGGGGAAATAATGCTCCGCAACTTTCTGAAGAACATATTATTGGATACGACAGGCTTTGCAACGGACTGATGACAAACCAGTTTCTTGGCTATATGTTTTTCCAAGAAAAAGGCATCTGGAATTTTTATGCAGGTGTTGAATTTACTCAGGCATTTACACAAAACAGGCGCGACTGGGATATTATTGAGGAGAGAAAAATTGATGATAACCGAACCGATTTACTTTATACCATAAAAGCGGGCTGGGTTATTTCGTTGCATAAACGCATGGCCACAGAAATTTACTACTACTAATGCGGCTCTTCTACAACATTGGCATCCACACTTACAACCTTTTGGTTTTCATTGCAGCATTAAAAAGCAATAAAGCAAAGCTATGGATCAATGGTCGAAAAAATTGGAAGTCGCAACTGAATTCCATTCCGGATAATAAACGTATTTACTGGTTTCATTGTGCCAGCCTTGGTGAATTTGAGCAAGGCAGACCGGTAATTGAGGCAATAAAAAATCAATCGCCCGAAACATTTATTCTGATAACATTCTATTCTCCTTCGGGTTACGAAATACGCAAAAATTACGAACACGCCGATCTCATCATGTATTTACCGGCTGACACTTCAAAAAATGCAACACTTTTTATCGATAAAGTAAATCCAGATGCAGCATTTTTCATCAAATACGAATTCTGGTTTAATTACATTCAACAATTACACAAACGGAATATTAAACTGTACTCTATTTCAGCAATATTTCGTCCAAACCAACTCTTTTTTAAATCGGGGGCAGCCTGGTTTCGCAAGCACCTTAACTATTTTACACACTTTTTTGTGCAAAATAAACAATCGAAAACCCTACTCGAAAATTTAGGCATCTCCCAAGTTACTATTAGTGGAGATACGCGTTACGATAGGGTTTACGATATTGCAAAAGCAAATGAACGCATACCCATTGTGGAAGAATTTAGTAAAAACCACTTTACAGTGATTGCCGGTAGCACGTGGGAACCCGAAAACGAAATGCTTATAAAGCTAGCCAACAATACAGCCGATAATGTGCGTATAGTAATTGCGCCGCACGAGCTTCATGAAAAAACATACGAAAAAATTGAAAATAACACGCAGGCGAAGGTTGTGCGTTTCTCAAAAGCTACTCCGGAGTCACTTACAAATTCGAAAATACTGATAATAGACAACATTGGGCTGCTTTCAAAACTTTATCGATATGGAACCATTGCACTTATAGGTGGTGGATTTGGCAAAGGCATACACAACATTTTGGAACCGGCTGTATACGGTTTGCCCGTATTATTTGGGCCTAATTATAAGAAGTTTCACGAGGCGAAAACAATGGTTAATAAGGAAATTGGCTTCGCTTTTACCGATTTTGCAACTTTTGAGAAAACAGTAACTCGGTTTTTAAATAACACAGCCTTTTTAAACACCAAAATAAAAGAAACTACCTCTTTCGTTGATTCCCAACTGGGTGCAACCAACACCATTGTCAAACATATTGATATATAGCACTTTAAGTAGTTGTCAAATTTTATCAAAATAGAAATCAACCGATTAATCATCTGCTTAACAACGCCTTACAAAAAAAACAGGCCTAGCTGTTAATAACCTAATTTCCTGCTTTAATAGTTTCGGTTTACCTTCGCTGAGAAAATGATTCCAACTTCGGAAAGATCCGAAATAATAGGCATGTAAATTTCTGATTACTAAATATTAACACGGCAGCAAAATGGAGATCGTCGCAACAAAAAAAATGACACAAACGTACACCTTTCAAGAAGCACTGAAAAGCTCAATTGAGTACTTCAATGGAGACGAATTAGCAGCAACTGTGTGGATTAATAAGTATGCACTTAAAGATTCGCAGGGTAATTTGTTTGAGAAAAATCCGGATGATATGCACAAGCGTATTGCAGGAGAAATAGAACGAATTGAAAAGAAATATGCCAATCCAAAAAGTTTTGATGAGATTTACAATGTACTAAAAGGCTTTAAATACATTGTACCTCAAGGAAGCCCAATGGCAGGCATTGGAAACAATCATCAAATTGCATCGCTCTCGAACTGCTTTGTGGTTGGAAACACAAAAATTGCCGATTCTTATGGCGGAATCATGAAAACCGACCAAGAGCAGGTACAATTAATGAAACGCCGCGGTGGAGTTGGGCACGATCTCTCGCACATCCGTCCAAAAGGCAGTCAGGTAAAAAACAGCGCCCTCACCTCTACCGGCCTTGTTCCGTTCATGGAGCGCTTTTCGAATTCGACCCGTGAGGTTGCACAAGATGGTCGCCGTGGAGCATTAATGCTTACCGTAAGCATAAAACACCCGGATAGCGAAGATTTTATTAACGCCAAACTGGAGCAAGGGAAAATTACAGGTGCCAATGTATCGGTAAAAATTGACCATGAGTTTATGCGTGCAGTAATCGACAATACACCCTACACGCAGCAATACCCGATTGATAGCGACAATCCAACAACCACAAAAGTTATTGATGCACGCAAACTTTGGAAAAAAATTGTTCACAACGCATGGAAATCAGCAGAACCGGGAATCATGTTCTGGGACACCATCATCGATGAATCGATACCTGACTCTTATGCCGACCTGGGATTTAAAACCGTTGCTACCAATCCCTGTGGAGAAATTCCACTTTGCCCATACGACAGTTGCAGACTTCTTGCCATCAACCTTTATGGATATGTTCAAAATCCGTTTACAAAAGAAGCCAAATTCGACTTCGAAAAATTCAAGAAACATGCTGCAATTGCCCACCGAATGATGGATGATATTATTGATTTGGAAATTGAAAAAATCGATGCCATTCTCGACAAAATTAATAGCGATCCGGAAGAAGAGGAAGTGAAACTTGTTGAAAGACGCTTATGGGAAAAAATTAAAGAAAAAGCAGAACAAGGAAGACGTACCGGAATTGGAATAACCGCAGAAGGCGATATGCTGGCAGGTTTAGGATTGGAGTACGGAAGCAAAGAGGGCATAAAATTCTCTGTAGAAGTACACAAAACCTTGGCACTTGCAGTATACCAATCTTCTACGAACCTAGCCAAAGAGCGCGGTGCCTTCCCGGTTTACGATACCGAGCGAGAAAAAAATAATCCATTTATACTGCGCATAAAAGAAAACGATCCGAAGCTATACGAAGAAATGGCAAAGCACGGTCGTAGGAACATTGCCATGCTAACCATTGCACCCACAGGATCGACCAGTTTAATGACCCAAACAACATCGGGTATTGAGCCCGTATTCCTTCCTGTTTATAAAAGAAGGCGTAAAGTAAATCCGAACGATAAAGAAACCAATGTATCATTTATAGACGAAGTTGGCGATAGCTGGGAAGAATATGCTGTTTTCCATCATAACTTCATTACATGGTTAAAAGCCAACAAGTACGATGTAGATGAAGTTCAGCAATACAGCGAAAAAGAGCTTAACGAGCTTGTGAAAAAATCGCCCTACAACAAGTCAACTTCAAACGATGTTGACTGGGTGAAGAAAGTACAAATGCAGGGAGCCATCCAAAAATGGGTAGACCACTCCATTTCGGTGACAGTAAACCTACCGAAAACAGCAACAGAAGACATCGTAAGCAAGGTATACGAAGAGGGATGGAAGTCTGGCTGCAAAGGAATAACGGTTTACCGCGACGGCTCACGCTCCGGTGTTCTGATCTCGAACGAAACAAAAGACAACGAAAAAGTATCGAGAGAACTCAAACGTCCTAAAAAATTACGTGCCGACGTGGTTCGATTCTACAACAATAACGAGCAATGGATTGCATTTATTGGCCTTATGGAAGGCAGGCCTTATGAGATTTTTACAGGTATTGCCGACGAAGATGCCATTCATGTTCCTAAAACAATATCGAAAGGATATATTTTAAAAAATAAAGATGAGAATGACATAACCCGTTACGATTTTCAGTACACAAACAAAATGGGTTATAAAACCACCATTGAAGGCCTGTCTCATAAATTCGACAAAGAGTTCTGGAACTACGCCAAATTATTTTCCAGTGTACTCCGTTATGGAATGCCCATACCAGACGTAGTAACACTTGTTTCATCGCTGCAACTCGATAGCGACAACATTAACACTTGGAAAAATGGTGTGGAACGTGCTCTTAAACGCTACATTGCCAATGGAACAAAAGCTCACGGCCAAAAATGCAAAAATTGCAACTCCGAAAGTCTTATATTCCAGGAAGGATGCCTGATTTGCACTGACTGTGGTTCTTCGGAATGCGGTTAACGAACGATGAGACGCATGAAAAAGAGACCTAATTATGGTCTCTTTTTTTTTGAAACATTTTACGTGAAACTATGTTACACACTCGGGACAACCTTTATATTTATTAATCACAAAAAGGAATTATCATGAAGAAAAAAATTAGAAAACTAGTAGCAGTTGCAATGGTTGCCGCTATGGGTGTAGCACTAACGGGATGTTACGGAAGCTTTAATATGACCAAAAAAGTTCACGCATGGAACGGTTCACTTGGAAATAAATTTGTTCAAGAAGCAGTTTTTCTTGGATTAATAATTATTCCGGTATACGAAGTAGCAGCTCTACTCGATGCTGTTATTCTTAATACTGTAGAATTTTGGACCGGCAGTAACCCAATGGCCTTAAAACCCGGAACAAACCAAATAGAAGTTGGTGGAGAAATGCTAACAGTGAATGTTATGGAAGATAAAGTTACCATCAAAAATTCAAAAGAGGAACTACTCAGTACACTAACATTCAATGAAAATGACAACTCGTGGTACACCACAAGCAAAGGAGAAACCACAAAGCTATTAACCATTGAAGAAGAAAACCTGAAACTGTACTCAAAGAGCGGAAAGGTTATGGAAGTGGCAAAACCAACCCCATTTAATAACCATAACTGGTTAATGTATAATGAGTTTTCTGCTATGCGATAATCGGCACTCCTGCATTGAGTAAAAAGGAAAACAAAAGGTTTTCACTAAAAATCAAAAACTCCATAAGCATTTATTCTTTTGTGCATAATGCTTATGGAGTTTAATTGGTAAGGTAGGGTGAGCAACCTACCTCTTCGATACTGACCCTAATGAGCTTTCCTTTATGTAGCAATTTTCAGCTTTGCCTTTGTAATACACCGAAGCCACTTCTGATGCACGTGCCCGAAACTCACCTACAACCGTAATCTGAATATTACTGGCAGAAAATGCATTAGCAGTTACATTTACACCTACAAGGTTATAACCTCTGAAAGTACTTCCACTATTCGTTTCCACATCTACCTCAGCGGCAGAACCATCGGCATTTACCGTAGCACCACTTGCCAACGAAAAGGAAGCTTTGTCTAGTTCCTTTGCTGTTACATTTACTTTGCTGCCACTTGTAGCATCTACAATTAGTCTCTTGCCCTCGAAAGCAACTTGTGCATCTGCGCCCGAGCCTACATCAAACGAAACGCTCCGACCTTTAAGCTTTATTTGCAAATCGCAGCCCGAAGAAAGATCAACCTCTAAATTTTCAGACTCCATGGTATTTTCAGTAAAAATATCGGCACCGGAACTACCAATTAACTGGTTCAGTTGCTTGTAAGACAAATACACATTTAGCACCTCAACATTTTTCACTTTTCCATCGATGTAAATTTCAAGGCGATCTCCTTTTACTCTAGTAATAAGATGACTAATCGCATGATCATCGGCCTCTACTTTTAAAGCAAGCTTATTGCTTTGCGTAAGATAGAGGTTTATTCCATGCGAAACGGAGACAGCAGAGAAATCAGAAATTTCGCGCTCTTCTGTAACAACCGAGCTACTTGCGTATAAAGAAGCACTCGATACGAATAAAAGCGACCATACTGCCAATGCGATAATCGCAAATACTGTTAATTTTTTCATTTGTATTTGTTTTAAGGATTAATAACTATGTCAATGACGAAAAAAAAAGAAAAACGTTGCATGATTTTTTATTTCTTTAACGCAAGAATAAAACAGTTTTTGACAAAATAGAAACACGCGAAAACAAAGCCCAATCTTTTTTTGTACTTTTGCAGCAATGCAAGAAAAACATATTTTAGAAGAACTGGTTAGCACCAAAATGCCTTTTGGCAAATACAAAGGGCGTTACATTTACCAACTACCCGAACACTACTTGGTTTGGTTTTACCAACAGGGCTTTCCGGCAGGCAAGCTGGGCATGCTGCTAAACACGATGTACGAAATAAAACTCAACGGATTAGAGTATTTACTCCAACCCATTATACGAAATCGGTCATAGCTTTTTGCTATTTTTCCGGGAACAATTCGGTTAGTTTTTCTCTTCGGAATTGAAAAATGGCTAATAATTTTCGCTTAACAAACACCCAGTGAGCAATATGTCCTAAAAATCCAAAGGGGACTTTATAGGTGATGCGGTCGAACATTTCCACGCCATCTGCTCGTTGACGAATCCAATGCTCGTGGTGCCACATTCGGTATGGACCAACTCGCTGTTCGTCTATAAAATAGTATTGATCTTTCACATGAGTTATTTCAGTAACCCAATTATTCACAACCCATTTGGCAATACGTACTTTATAAGTTATTATTTGTCCGGCATACATGGCTTTGCCTCCTCCCGAAGTAATTTTGAACCCCATTGAGGGTGGGGTAATGCGCTGTAGGTTTTCCGGTGAAGAGAGCAGCCCCCACGCCTGTTCTATAGTTGTATTTAACACTTGTGAAGTTTCTAATATATAAATCCCGGAGGCTCGTTTTATATTCATCATAAATCTTTTCCCGTATAAACACAAAGCCTTCGCAAAGGTTGAACTTTGCGAAGGCTTTTTTTATTTTGAGAAGTTGAAGCAAACAAGTGTTATTCAGCTTTCTTCTGCAATTTTCGCAAATTCAGATTCAGGACTACAAATCCAATAATACCGGCAGTTAACGAGGCCAGCAATATCATTAATTTCGAATTATCGATTACAGAAGCATCATTAAAAGCCAACAGTGTAATGAAAATAGACATTGTAAAACCAATACCGGCCAAGAAACCGACCCCGACAATGGTTCGCCAGTTAAGTTCTTTTGGTAATGTGCATAAACCCAACGAAACAGCAAGCAAACTAATTAAAAAGATGCCAAGTGGCTTACCAACAACCAATCCGGCAGCAATACCTAAACTATAATTTTGCGAAATCATTTCGCCCAAACCACTATTGATAATAATAGCTGTATTTGCTGTAGCAAAGATGGGCAAAATTAAGAATGTAACCGGCTTATGTAGCCAATGCTCCATAGCAATGGAAGGATTTTTGCTCTTTTCAGAGCCAAATGGGATGGTAAAGGCCAACAACACGCCTGTAACTGTTGCATGTACGCCCGAATTGAGCATAAAAAACCACATTACAGCACCTCCAACGAGGTATGGAATAAGATTGCGCACTTTAAGCTTATTCAACACAAGCAACAACGCAAAAATACCTAGCGCAATAAATAGGTTACTAACCACAAGATCTGAAGTATAGAAAATGGCAATTACCAAAATTGCTCCCAAATCGTCGATTACGGCAAGGGCGGTTAAAAATATTTTCAGCGATAACGGTACGCGGCTTCCGAGCAACGAAAGCACGCCAAGCGCAAACGCAATATCGGTAGCCATAGGAATTCCAATACCCGATTGTGTATCTGTTCCGGCATTTAATGCAAAATAAATTCCAGCCGGAACAACCATTCCTCCAATGGCCGCAAATATGGGAAGCATGGCTTCTTTCACATTCGATAACTTACCAATAATCATTTCCCGTTTCAGCTCCAATCCAATGAGCAAAAAGAAAATCATCATTAAGCCGTCGTTAATCCAGTGAGTAAGGCTAAGCCCACCAAGATCGATATGCCAAAAATGAGCATACCCTTCTCCTACGGCAGAATTTGCCAGTAAAAGTGAAACTACAGTACAACAAATCAACATCAATCCACCTGACTTCTCATTGTTCAGGAACCTACTTAATCCGGTTTGTTTTGTCATTTTTCTTCTATTTAAATTGTTTATATTTTTTTATGCTTGCGGTTTTGGGTTACAAGCACATTCGATGTCGCTCGCCCCTTACCCGGAATTTTTTTTTTGATTTCTAAAGACACCAACACCGTTTTTAGCTAAGCTATTACAGCAAAAAACATCCTTAATAAATAAAAATTATGCCAAATATAACAGCATTAAACGGTTTCACAACAGAATTAACCCACTATCGCACAAAGCAAAAGGATGGATTATGATACCAACGAACTAAAAATCAGCCTTTTCTATTTATCTTTTCGGGGTTCAATTCCGAAAAGTTTTCGCCATAACTATCCAAATGTGTTAAACTCTTCTTTGTAAAATATACCCACTCCTTGTGTACTCTCAGCATCGGTATAAATATCTTCATTTGATTTTGCGTAGGCTTTCAATCGCAGTTTTCCTGATTGAGTGA
>JAWOEM010000246.1:0-8611 GCA_046482785.1 Salinivirgaceae bacterium | reverse complement strand
GACACAGAATTAAAACAAAAGTAGACCCCCAATTGTAAAAAATGAAATATCAAGATGCTGTTTGTGAATATGTTACAGAATGGCGTTTTCAAGTTGGGTTAATGCAGATCTTACCGACCCACAGTAAGGTGCGGAGGGTGTGTGAAATTTTGGCTCTTACGCTTGATGAAGTAATTGCTGCGTTTGCCCGGTCGAAAAAAGAGGAGCCCAAAATAGATGAAGCCTATTCTGTCGTATAGCGAAATATAATCTATATTAGGATCATTTGAAGGCAAATTATCTTCATGGTTTCCTAAATGTTTCCTAAAAACGAAGGGTGAACCTCGTAAAAGATTCACCCTTAATTAATTAAGTTTTTGGCCTGCTCCCCCTCAAGGATTTGAACCTTGGACCCCATGATTAACAGTCATGTGCTCTAACCAGCTGAGCTAAGGAGGAATTTTAGATCGTCGTTTTGTTTCAAACGCGATGCAAAAGTAAGACAAGAATCTTTACACTCCAAATTTTTTGCAGAAAAAAATGAAGGTTTTTTTAATTTTTTTTAGACGTTTTATTTATCGTGTTGATTAACAATTTGCTACCATGTTGTAAATTGATGTAGTTTTTTGCTTTAGTTCGGCGCTTTTATCCTTTTTAAGTATATTTGCAGGTAATAAAACCATAACTAATACGCCCGACTATGCTCAAAGTAAAATTTTTTCACACCCCAAAGGCCAAAAAGTTTAACTATACACCCTTGTACTATAATCCGGAAGAGGAAGAGAAAAAGAAACGTCGCGATAGAGCAACGGGCCAAGCAGCCCCCGGGGAATCTATCAGGGGGCAGTTTACCGAGCGTCGCAAACGGCAATCCAAAACAGGTCGTATGTCGAATGTGCGGGTATTCATTATCATTGGAGTTCTACTTCTTATTGCCTATTATTTAATATTCGATAAGCTGCCTTTTTTATAACGGGCAAACGTCAAGTTATTTCGGCATAATTTCTCTACTTTGACACTTATGTATAAATATTTTTCCTCATTATGCTATTGCTGTTAAAGTTCGCTAATGTCATCTTTCACCGCAACTATTTTTTAACTTTGCATCTTTAAAAGATAGCACGTATTTATGGATAGTTACATACATCAGTTGCCCGATCATATAGCAAATCAAATAGCGGCGGGAGAAGTTATTCAGCGGCCGGCTTCGGTGGTAAAAGAGTTAGTGGAAAATGCTGTTGATGCCGACGCAACCAAAATTATTGTCAATATTAAAGATGCCGGCAAAACCCTTATTCAGGTTACCGATAATGGAAAGGGAATGTCGGAAACCGATGCTCGAATGGCTTTTGAGCGTCATGCCACCAGTAAAATATCCACAGCTCAGGATTTATTTCGCTTGCAAACAATGGGTTTTAGGGGAGAGGCGCTTGCATCTGTTGCGGCTATTGCCAATGTTTCGCTCAGTACCCGCTTGCATGCAAACGATTTGGGTACGCAAATTCAAATTTCGGGTTCCGATGTGGTTTTACAGGAGCCGGTGCAGTGCGCGGCAGGTTCGAATTTTCAGGTGAAAAACCTGTTTTTTAATGTGCCTGCACGGCGCAAATTTTTGAAAACAGATACCACCGAATTTAAGCATTTAAGCGATGAATTTTTGCGTGTTGCCCTCACCAAGCCCGATATACAGTTTGAATTGCTTCATAATGGAAGTGTTGTTTATAATTTGCCCGCCGGCAGCCTAAAGCAACGTATTGTAAGTGCGTTTGGAAAGAATTATAACGATAAACTAATTCCCATCGAGACCAACACCACCCTTGGCCATATTCACGGGTACATCGGGAAAACCGAAATTGCACGAAAAAGCCCGGGCGAGCAATATTTTTTTGTAAATAATCGGTACATGCGGCATCCGTACTTCTATAAAGCGGTGCTTATGGCGTACGATAACCTCTTGCCCAAAGGAATGTTGCCTTCTTTTTTTATTTATTTTGATGTCGATCCGCAATCTATAGATGTCAATATTCACCCGACCAAAACAGAAATTAAGTTTGAAAACGAAAAACCGTTATGGCAAATCGTAATGGCATCTGTAAAAGAGTCTATTGGGCGTCATAACCTTACGCCGTCTATCGATTTCGATACAGAAAACTCCATACATATACCCGTGGCCAGTAATCAATCGGAGCCGGCACGTTCGCCCGAAATAAAGGTCAACCCCGGGTACAATCCGTTTGAAACAGCGCATTCGGGTAGTCGAGGGAATGCAGAGCCACGTTTTAAAGCCAGGTTGCCGGGCGAAAATTGGGAAAGCCTGTACGAGGGGTTCAACGATGAAACGTCCTCGGAAACCGATCGCTTGGAGCGTAACCGCATCGATAGTTCCGTTTCACCTGACAAAATTGCACAAATAAGGTTTTTCCAAATTAAAGAAAAATATATTCTCTCGAATGTAAAGTCGGGGCTGATGCTCATCGATCAGAAGCGAGCCTTTGAACGTATTACATTTGAGCAATTAAAGAAAAATATCGACCTCAAAAAATCCTCTACCCAGTCCTCGTTGTTCCCGGATGAGTTTGCTCCAAACGCATTTGAAGCAAGCACGCTACGCGATATTTTAGAGGAATTGCACATGCTCGGGTTTCAGATTGAGGAGAAAGATGATGCTTTTTTCATTAACGGAGTGCCGGGAGAATTATCGCACATGCAGCCCACCCGGCTGCTCGAAGGGCTAATTGCCAATCTCGATGAGGCCAATCCCGATTTGCATTCCGGGTTGGTAGAAATGATTGCGTCAAAACTGGCACAAATTTCGTCTATGAATAAAAACAAACCTTTGTCGCAAGAGGAGATGGAACATTTGACCGAAAATTTGTTTACTTGTGAAATGCCCAACTATACATCGGATGGTATGCCAATTATTCGGATCTTATCGCTCGAAGAAATCGGCAAATTATTGACAAACTAAAACTGAACACTTATGCAAGGTTATCGAACACCCGGATTTGGGGGAACGCCCCCGGTAGTTAAGAACTTACTTATTATTAATGCATTGCTGTTTTTGGCTACAGAGCTCGTTACAGGTTTAAATCTTATTGAAACCCTGGCTCTTTATTATCCGGAATCGAGTTTTTTCCGTCCGCATCAGTTTATCACACACATGTTTATGCATGGTGGTCTCACGCACTTATTTTTTAACATGTTTGCCCTCTGGATGTTTGGCCGTGTGTTGGAGGGCGTTTGGGGAAGTAAACGGTTTTTAATTTATTACTTCGTTACCGGATTGGGAGCCTCCGCATTGCATTTGTTTGTCAATTACCTTTCGATAGAAGATATGAAAGCCGCCGCATTGGCCTTTCAAAACACCCCGTCGCCGGAAATTTTCCAGGCTTTCGTAAAAGATCATTTATCAAATCCCTCGAATTATGTACTCGATTTGGTTAATAGTTTTTACGATGCGCCTGAGAGTGGTCGCGTAGCAGCAGAGGCCAGTGCCGTAATACAGAAAATTATAGGTCTGAATATGGATACCCCGACAATTGGTGCCTCGGGTGCCGTTTTTGGAGTGTTGCTTGCATTTGGAATGCTGTTCCCCAACACGGAACTTATGTTGCTTTTTCCGCCCATTCCCATTAAGGCCAAATGGTTAGTTATTGGTTACGGTGCTTTGGAGCTGTTCCTTGGTATGACGAATACAGGAAGCAATATTGCGCACTTTGCGCATTTGGGAGGTATGATTTTTGGATTTATTCTAATCAAATACTGGAACACCAAAGGGAAGAACTTTTATTAGAATTGTAAACCTGATTTTGCCCTATGAATAATTTTTGGAACGAAATAAAACGTCTTTACCGTAACGGAGAAATTGTAACCCGGCTAATTATGATCAATGTAGCCGTTTTTGTGGTTGTGAATGTTGTCCACGTTTTGTTGTTTCTGTTTAGCCCCAATATAGATGCTGTTGCAGCTAGCATGGACTCTATCTTAGGATGGCTTGCCGTACCTAGTTCTGTTGGCGATTTGGCAACGCGCCCCTGGACGCTTTTCACCTACATGTTCTTACATAAAGAGTTTTTCCATGTTCTGTTTAATATGTTGTGGCTCTATTGGTTTGGAAAAATCTTTCTGATGTACATCGACCAGAAAAAATTACTAGGTGTGTATCTTTTAGGAGGGCTTAGCGGTGCGGCATTATACATGATGGCGTACAACTTTTTCCCGGCCTTTGCTCAATATGTACCCTACAGTATTATGTTGGGCGCGTCGGCATCTGTTATGGCGGTGGTTTTTGCCATTTCGTTTTATGTGCCCGATTATAGCATCAATCTGTTGTTTGTCGGTCCCGTTAAACTAAAATACATTGCTGTATTTACCATAGTGCTCGATTTTCTGATGATTGCATCGTCCAATGCCGGCGGACATATTTCCCACTTGGGTGGCGCACTGTTCGGGTATATTTTTATGATGCAATACAAAAAACAAAAAGATATTACAAAATGGGCATGGGGCTTGTTTTATCCCGATAAGTCATCCGGTGGCAAAAAACAATATAAGAATCCGCACATGCATGTCAGTTATAAAAAGCCCAAAACCGACATGGAGTATAACAAGCAAAAGGCCGATGAACGCGAGTTGCTCGATGGAATATTAGATAAAATTGCTAAGTCTGGCTATGAGAGCTTATCAGCAAAAGAAAAAGAGATACTTTTTAAAATGTCGAGTAAGCGTTAATGTAAAGTTACTAGACTGAATGTAGCAGCAAAAAAAGAAGCATGTTGCCTATTTTTGTCTGGACTTGGATGAATTGTTTCTAAGAGTTAAAGCGTGAAAAAAACTTTATCCATAATACTACTGGTTCTTAATAGCCTTGCGGCAACAGGTATTATTCTAGCCTATGTTTCAACCGGTATTTCGCCCGAAAAGGTGTTCTGGCTTCCATTTTTTGGAATTCTTTACCCTGCCTTTTTAGCTGTAAACGTGTTTTTTGTAGTTTTTTGGCTTTGGCGCAAAAAGTGGGTATTCCTGCTGTCGTTAGTCGTAATATTAATTGGGTATAGCGACATTAAGAGCGTCTTTGCCTTTAATTTAAGTGGAAACGATAAAATAGGTTCCGGCTCGCCGGTAAAAGTTCTATCGTATAATGTTCGTGTTTTTGATTTGTATAATTGGTCGGAAAATACCGAAACGCGCAACCGTATTTTTAATTACATTATTCATCAAAATGCCGATATTATTTGTTTTCAGGAGTTTTTTAACGATAAAACCAATCGGTTTACTACACTTGATAGCCTTATAAAGTTTCAAAAAGCACGCGAAGTGCATGCCGAATATACCGTAACCAATAAAGGGATTCATCAATTTGGAATTGCAACTTTCTCCAAATACCCGGTTCTAAACCAAGGAAGCATTAAGTTCCCCAATACCAATAATATTGCCATATTTACAGATGTGAAGGTGCTTAACGATACCGTTCGCATCTATAATAACCATCTCCAATCCAATCAGTTTTCGCCCGCCGATTACCAGATTTTGGAAAATATCGAATGGCATAATAGCGATGGATCGTGGTTCAGAATACAACCCCTGCTGCGAAAAATGGCTGTTGCATATAAAAAACGCGCCCATCAGGCCAATGTAATTTCCGATCACATTCGCCAATCGCCTTATCCGGTAATTGTGTGTGGCGATTTTAACGATTCTCCTGTGTCGTATACTTATCGGAAAATGCGTGGCGATTTGAACGATGCATTTCTGAATAGTGGTTTTGGACTCGGAAATACCATTGTTCGAACGTTCCCTTCATTTAGAATTGATTACATTTTTCATGATAAACGAATAAAATCCTCTAACTTTAAGCGCGATAATGTGGAGTTTTCCGATCATTATCCGATACACGCCTTATTGTATCTCCCTTAAAAACTTAACAGATGAAGAACGTTCGATATTTTTTTGTCATACTGGGGGTTGCGCTTTTTTTGGTTAGCGCCTGGTATTTAAGTACAATCGTTATTTATATTGTCATTTCTTCCATTCTGGCTCTTATAGGCCGGCCTTTATCAGAACAAATACAGAAAATTAAAATTAAAGGTTTTCGTGTAGGACCGGGCATTGCCGCTGCTTTAACTCTTTTAACTATCTGGGTACTGTTTATTGCCTTTTTTGTTACATTTATTCCTCTTGTAGTTCAAGAAGGAAAGGCCTTGTCGAATGTTAACGTAAACGAAGTGGTCAATAATTTACAGGAGCCTTTGCAAACAGCCGAAGATTATTACAACGAATTTAGTGCAGGCGAAAGCCGACCACTCAAAGAGGTTGCTGGTGAGCGTTTGAAAGAATTTTTGAGTGTAAGTAATGTTACTAATATTTTTTCGGCAGTTACCGGGGCGCTTGGAAACGTTTTTATCGCACTCTTTTCCATTACTTTTATTACATTTTTCTTTCTGAAAGAAAAAAATATGCTCACACGACTCATACTCCTGGCAGTTCCCACTAAATACGATACGTCTACTTTGCATGCAATCCTATCCATTAAGAAATTACTTTCGCGCTATTTTATCGGGTTGGTTGTTCAGCTCACTACAATTTTTACCGGCATTACTATCGGTCTTTCGATTGTGGGTGTGGGTACCGAACATGTCCTGATAATTGCACTATTTGCAGCTTTGATTAACGTAATTCCATATATTGGGCCCATTATCGGATTTGTTTTCGGTATTACGGTAGGTGTTGTAACCCATTTAGATTTAAGTTTTTATAGCGAGTTGCTACCAATGCTGGGGTATATGACCATTGTTTTTGGCATTGTCCAATTGCTGGATAACTTTTTTATCCAACCCATGATTTTTTCCAATAGTGTAAAAGCCCATCCGCTGGAAATATTTCTTGTAATACTTGTTGCAGGTACCGTTGCAGGTATTGTAGGAATGGTAGTAGCCATCCCAACCTATACCATAATTCGGGTTGTGGCAAAAGAGTTTTTTTCGGAACATCGGTTTATAAAAAAAATAACCGAAAATATTTAGTGCAACTAATTTGGTCAAAAATGCTTATGTTTGTATCTGAATGAATTAAAACAATAAGTTACGATGCGCATCTATTTGATTATCCTTGTATTTTTGGCCAGTGCGATGCAAACCATAGCGCAGGATTTCGATATTACCTTTTCCGATAATACCCCTTGTGTTGGCGACACGGTACGAATTAGTCATCCCAACGGCCTGGCAAGCAATTGGATCGTACCATCTGCTTTTACAATCGTTGGCAGTATTACAAACACGCAAACTTTACGAATTGTATGCGATTCGGCTGGTGTATATCCCATAACTGCAAATGATGGCGCTAATTCCGGCACTTCAGAACTGTCGGTTTATGGTGTGGATGCGAATTTCGAAATTGTTAAAGGACAATTAAACGCCTATAAAATCATGGTGAAGAGCAATCATCAGCCTGCTCCGTATGATCGTCCCTACAATTTTACCTGGAATTTTGGCGATGGAACCGTGGTTAAGGATAGTATTTTAGATGCAAATGTTGAGAATGAGTATTACTCTGCACAAACCTATGTTTATCAAGATAGTGGCTACTTCGATATTTCGTTGGCAGTAGAAAACGGATATGGCTGTAAGGCAGAATCTTCAATTCAAGATACTATTTCCGGACGATTTTCAGCTCCCAATGTATTTACACCCAACGGGGATGGAAAAAATGATTTTTTTACCGCACGCACCAATGGCGATATTGCCTTTTCAATGACTGTTTATAGTCGCTGGGGAAATGTAGTTTTCGAAACCGAAAACCCTTCCAATAGTGTTGTATGGGATGGCCGCTTGAAAGGCGGACGAAAGGTATCATCGGGTGTCTACTACTACGTAATCGTTCCCGAAGATGAATCCTTGAACGAAAAACTGACAGGATTTGTGCACATCTTTACCGAAAAAGAGTAAAAGCTATTTTATTCTAAGTTAACATTTTTTCTTGATATGGCCACAGTGAACTTTTACGTGCCGTAAGCAATCATACACCAGCGCGTGTGTCCCTAGATAAATTGGTGAGACTGATGCGGTCGTAGTAAAATATCGTTTTTCCTACACATTTTATCTTTTTTTACACGCAGAATAGCCTCATAGAGGTTATATTATGGTAGAATGTGAGAATGTTTTGCTGAAAATTTGGGTAGGAGTATCGTGATGACACCAGTTGAGCTATTTTCCAAAATAGTTTTTAGGAAATAAAGAAGGGAGCCAATAAATCTACCCGTTAGAAATGTTGAAAGCAACTATGAAAAGCTATCCTCGTGCGATTCCGCTATGAACAAAATGGAGAGGATGAAGCTGCGACTCCCTTCTTATATTTTGACTATGAGAACCTCGTCTGGAAACACAGACCATATTTTTATTAACCAAATTCTGTCTTATTGTGCCAATTCAACGGTGTCTTTTAAACCTTACTTATTAGCTTAGTTATGCAAACATACGGTTAATGGTGCGTATAGAAAAGCTAATTAACACTAATGAGGGGAAACACCTAGTGTCCTGTCAACACCCAAATAACGCACCAAGTCTTGTTCTTTTACGGTTTTGCTTTGCATTAAAAAGATTCACGTAGCTACGGCTATGCTTACTTTTTACTGCTG
>JAWOEM010000140.1:0-10219 GCA_046482785.1 Salinivirgaceae bacterium | reverse complement strand
GTTGGAGGGAGTGGGTGAGCACGTCGTGCAGCGACGTCGGTTTGAGCTCCGTCCGGGAGGGACGGGCGAAGTGAAGCAGGCGCGTGACGATCGAGTCGATGCGTTGGACTTCGTTGCCGACAAGATCGAAGAACGTCTTGCGGAATTCTTCATCCCGGTACTGCTCGGGCAGCAACTGGGTGAAGGTCTTTATGGTGACCAGCGGGTTCTTGATTTCATGCGCCAGCAACGCTACAGACCAGGACTATTCGTTTTTTAGTTTGGCCGTGCCTGTAGAGGTTGGGGTAAACGTAACCGTTACAGACCGTATGACCCTGAGACTAGGTAGTTCCCTTCATTTATCATTTACCGATTATCTCGATAATTACAGTAATGGAAATACTATGATGGACAATGATTTCTTCAATTATACCTATGCATCATTACGTTTGGATATGTTTAGCCCCGCCGAAGAAATTATTGCTGTTGAAAACTTTAAAAATATCAAATTTATTGATACAGATAATGAAGATCAAGATGGCGATGGCGTTGATGATTTCAATGATTACTGTCCTGATACGGAGCCGGGTGTTAAGGTCGATTTTCGTGGTTGTCCCATTGATAGCGATCGCGATGGAGTGCCAGATTATCTCGACCACCAGCATGGAACCGTTTCCACCGCACTTGGAGTGAATGACAAGGGAATTCGCATACTCGATATGCATGTTATTTCTATGTTGTATGAACCCGAGGCTGTTAAGCGCAAAGACATTTACAACTATTACCGAGGCTCTGATGAAGAGAAAAAGGAGTACGACGAGATACCAGAAAAATTTGTGCACCTCGATGAAAACGAAGACGGATGGATCTCGCCAAAAGAATTGCAGAAAGCCATCAATGACTTTTTCGATTTCAAATCGAAACTGAAAGCCGATGATATTTATGAATTAAAAGAGTACTTTTTCCATCAAAAGTGAAAAAACGAATAATATACTCCATAACGGTTCTCCTACTGTTTTCCTGTACGCAAAAGGAACAACCCAATGTTATTGTGTTTGAAAACAATAGTAATCAGATGATTACTGTAGAATTATACGATTATTGGACGGGGAAAAACGATACCGTAATTTCTCTTGATACCGGAACACTTCATTTGCCATATGCCGAGAACAAATTAATAGGACTCTACGCTCCATCGTACGCGGAGCATATTTTCTTGTCGTGGGAAAAAGCATATGTGCGGTTTAGTCAGGAAACCATCGAAACGGATAGTTTAAACCAAACCATTCAAGAACACGTGCAGTGGACAAATGAAATAACTTCCGGAGAGCCTGCCAACTCTTTTCAGTGGCCGACAACTTTGAACCACACGTATATTTCAGATTGGAAATTATTGGATAAGATCCTATTGGAGGCTTTTAGCAATGAAAGTTGGCAGCCGCAACCAGCAAACGTATTTTCAAAGCCCGCAATACATGCCTACCCTGCCGCGTATAGCTTGTTGTATAAAGCTGTCGACACATCATGGCATTATGTCAACGACTATGTTCAATATGTGATGCAAACGCTAGAACGGATTCAGCTTGAACCACAGACAAAAAATTTGTTTCTTCAACGGTATTTTTATCCTGAAAATAATAGTCTTAAATACGATAGTGCCATTCAAGTTCTTGACCAGTTGCATCCTGATAACGCGACTTATTTGGCAACCGAGATGGAGTTGCTAAATAAAAGATCTGCACTGAAGTTTGGTATGCAATTGCCAACAATTGCAGCCGAAAACACACAGGGTAAGATGGTTGAATTGGATTACTCAACGCCTTATACAATCATCGACTTTTGGGCCACATGGTGTGTGCCTTGCGTTAAGCAAATGCCGGTAATGGATAGTCTAGCCGCTGTGCATAAGAACATTACTTTTATTTCACTTTCTGTCGATAATCTACGCGATTACACCAAATGGAAAACACAGGTAGAGACAACTCAAAGTATTAAGCATTACTGGTTGGGAGATACCACCGATTTGCGGGAACAATTAGGAATTAAAGGACTTCCTCATATGGTACTTGTGAATCGGCATGGTGAAATTATTGATCCCTATTTTCCGCATGTTAATCAGGACTTGGGCATTTCGTGGATTCGCCATTTGAACCGACAGTGAATAAATTCTACAAAAGCCCTCAAATCCGCAAGAAAGAAAAAAAATGAAAAAAAAGTCCATATTTTTTTGTGAGAAGAATAAAATAATATACATTTGCACCTCCAATTAACCGGCGGATGTGGCGGAATTGGTAGACGCGCTAGACTTAGGATCTAGTGCCGCAAGGCGTGTGGGTTCGAGTCCCTCCATCCGCACAACATTTCATTCAAACCGCCTTTATATAAAAGGCGGTTTTTTTTAATTTACATAGTCGAAACTTAAGATTTGATTAAATGGACATTACGCTCAACAAAATCGATGAATTGAATGCTACAATATCGATAAAACTGGACAGTGAAGATTATCAGGAACAAGTAGAAAAAGTTCTTGCAGATTATCGTAAAAAAGCCACAATTCCCGGGTTTCGTCCTGGTAAAGTTCCAATGGGACACATCAAACGTCTCTACGGAAAAGCTGCGTTAATAGACGAAATCAATAAAATTCTCTCAGAATCGTTAGTCGATTACCTCAAAAAAGAGGAGTTGAATATACTTGGCGAGCCGCTTCCATCTAAAGATAGCGAAAACCAAGATATTGACTGGAATAACCAGAAAGAGTTTGAATTTAAGTTCGACATTGCGCAAGCACCGGAGTTCGAAGTGAAACTTACCAAACGTGAGAAACTTCCATATTACGAAGTGAAGCCCGATGAGAAAATGATCGAGGATACAATTAAGAATTATACTTATCGAAGCGGTAAAAATGAACCTGCCGAAGCGGTTGTCGATAAAGATGAAACTTTACGTGGTGAATTAATTCAGCTTGACGACGATAATAATCCGATGGATGGAGGAATTGCCAAGGACGATGCGCTTATGTCTTTGCAGGTGATGAAAGACGACGAAATTAAGGCCAAGTTTGAAGGGAAAATCCTGAACGATGCCATCGATTTCGATTTGCGCAAAGCATATCCGAATGATACTGAGCTTGCTTCTCTTCTTGACATTTCAAAAGAGGATGCTGCAAATATTAATGGCAATTTTAGATTTACTATACAAGAAATTAACAAATTTGTTCCGGCAGAGCTTAATCAGGAACTGTTTGATTCAATTTATGGTGAAGGTGAAGTGACTTCTGAGGAGGAGTTTAGAAGTAAAGTGACCGAAGAAATTAAAGAAAACTTCAAACCTCAAAGTGAATTTAAGTTCTTGCTCGATGCCAAAGATAAGCTTATCGATAAATTAAAACTCGATTTGCCCGATGAGTTCCTTAAACGTTGGTTGGTAGCTACAAACGAGGAGCTAACTGCTGAAAAAATTGAGGAAGAATACGAGGATTTTAGAAAAGATATGCAGTGGCAACTCATCACAAATAAAATATTTGGCGATAATGAGTTCAACATAGAAGAACAAGAGGTTATCGACTTTGCTAAGAAAATGACACTGCAACAGTTCATGCAATATGGCTTGAGCCATGTGCCCGATGAGCAGCTTGAGAACTATGCAAAAGAAATTATTGCTAAAGATGAAGAACGCCGGAAAATTATTGATAAATTAGCAGAAAATAAAGTGTTAGATTTTATCAAAGATTCGATCAAAGTAGAAGAAAAAGAAGTTTCTTTCGATGAATTCAAAACCTTTTTTAACTAAATTAATTTATGGCAGACAGTAAAAGCGAATTTAGAAAATATGCCGAAGGGCATTTGGGAATTAGTAGTACCGTTCTTGATCAATACAATAATAAGGTATACAATAACTTTATTTCCCCAACCATTATTGAGGAACGTCGGCTAAATATTGCCACAATGGATGTTTTTTCGCGCCTGATGATGGATCGGATTATCTTTTTAGGACTCCCGATTGATGATTATGTTGCGAATATTATTCAAGCACAATTGTTGTTCTTGGAGTCTACAGATCCATCAAAAGATATCCAAATCTATTTTAATTCGCCAGGAGGATCGGTATACGCCGGTTTGGGTATTTACGATACCATGCAGTATATTTCTGCCGATGTTGCCACCATTTGTACTGGAATGGCCGCATCCATGGGAGCAGTTTTACTTACTGCCGGAACCAAAGGGAAACGCTCGGCATTGAGACACTCCCGAGTTATGATTCACCAGCCAATGGGTGGTGCGCAAGGGCAATCTACCGATATCGAAATTACCGTAAAAGAAATAGTGAAATTGCGGAAAGAGCTTTATCAAATTATTGCCGACCATTCCGGACAAGCCTACGAGAAAATAGAAAAAGATTCTGACAGAGATTTCTGGATGACAGCTCAGGAAGCAAAAGAATATGGTATGATCGATGAGGTTTTGTCTCGAACGAAAAGCGATAAATAATCACATCAGCCATAATTAATTGGCTATAACGAACAACTGGTCGAAAGACAGACGTACAAAAAGGAAGGACATTTACCGCAGAATATATAAAGAGGCATTTTAAGTATAAGACGACAAAACCGTCTTTTATATTTGAAATGCCTTTTTTGGCACAAAATTGTATATGAATTACTCAGGAGGCATAGCATCGATTTTACAAAACGGCATTGAAATAACCTCTGGAAGTTAATTCGTTCTGTGCTATTTTAGGTAACTTACGATAATTGAAATTAAATACTTACACACCCACCGGGTTGATCGAAAAAAATATCTGGTGAAAATAATAAACATATGAATAAATGTTCATTTTGCGGCCGCGCAGAGAAAGATGTTAATCTTTTGATTGCTGGGATCAGCGGACATATCTGCGATTCATGCATTGGGCAAGCCTATAGCATAGTGAGTGAGGAGGCTCAATCGCAAAGTAGTTTTTCAACCGACGAATTGAAGTTGAAAAAACCGCAGGAAATTAAAGAATTTCTCGACGATTATGTAATTGGTCAGGATAATGCAAAAAAATTCCTGGCGGTAGCAGTATACAATCATTATAAACGTCTGAAGCAAGTTATAGACGACGATACCGAAATTGAAAAATCGAATATTGCACTTGTTGGACGAACAGGAACGGGAAAAACATTAATGGCCCGAACAATTGCCCGAATGCTCGATGTTCCATTTACCATTGTTGATGCTACAGTGCTTACCGAGGCAGGTTACGTTGGGGAGGATATCGAAAGCATACTCACGCGCTTGTTGCAAGCAGCCGACTACGATGTAAAAGCCGCTGAGCGAGGGATTGTGTTTATCGACGAGATCGATAAAATTGCCAGAAAAGGTGATAATCCGTCGATTACGCGCGATGTGTCTGGCGAAGGTGTGCAGCAGGGGTTGCTTAAATTGCTCGAAGGTTCGGTTATTAATGTACCACCACAAGGAGGAAGGAAGCACCCTGATCAAAAAATGATTCCGGTTAATACCAAAAATATCTTATTTATTTGCGGCGGTGCCTTTGACGGAATCGATAAAAAAATTGCCAATAGGCTGAATACCGCAGTGGTTGGATTTAATGCCGCTAAAGAAACTGTGGGAATTGACCGGGAAAATATGTTGCAATATATTGCTCCGCAAGATTTAAAAAGTTATGGATTAATTCCTGAAATTATTGGTCGTTTACCCGTTCTTACTTATCTCGACCCGTTAGACGAGGCGGCACTTAAACGTATTTTAACGGAACCAAAAAATTCTATTATCAAGCAGTATAAAAAATTGTTCAAAATGGATAATATGGAGTTGACGTTCGATAATACGGTTTTCGACTTCATTGTAGGGAAAGCAATTGAGTTTAATTTAGGAGCTCGTGGATTGCGTTCGATATGTGAGCAAATTATGATTGATGCTATGTACGATGCGCCTTCGGAGAATAAGGACAAAATTCGCATTACTCTAAAATATGCTAAAACTAAGCTTTCGAATATCGATGGCGAACGATTGCGAGTAGCTTAGGTTATCGTTTGGGTGGTGGTAAAGGTTCAAGCCTTCCGGTTTCAATCTTTACCACTATCTCTTCGATAATTCGATCCTCGCCCAGAGGGTCGTAATGAGTTTTCAGGTTCTCACCAAACAAACGTGCCAATGATTGCCAAAAAATGGCCGATAATTGTCCACGTAACTCTTCAACCAAATAGAACGAAGTGTATCCGGTTTCCCGATCGATTAGCTTTAGCAAAATACGTCCTTCCGTAATGGTTAAATTCTTTAATTCATCCATGTAGCGTTCCCGCAATGCTTTGTCGAATGCCCTGAGAAAGCGCTTTTGCTGCCGTTTGGTGTCTAAATTTGGCAACGTGTCGTAAATGTTTTCCAAAATGTTTACTGCCAACTGCGAGTAGGGATACGCTCGGCGAACTTTTTTTACTAATCGCAAATACTGTCTTGTTGCCCGTGTGTTTTTCGATAAATCGCGCCGTGGGTAAATTACAATATCACGAAGTGTTACATTGCCTAGTGTATCGCCATTCTCAATGGTCATGGGCAAAAAGAAGCGGAAGCCTTCAGAGTCGTTTTGACCCTTGGCAAATCCGGTAATCAGCATGCATGCTAATACCAAAACAATCCCACTATTTTTGTGTTTACCCATTGCTAAATGCTCTGTTTATACTTAGTTTTGTTCTTTAATTCTCTTTCATTAGAGATTTTTTGAAATGTGCATGATTAATTCAGCGCCAAAAAAGTGCGAATAGTATGCCATTAACCTTCATGAAATGAATTGATTTAGGCACATTTAATGCACTATATGAATAATTGATTTAATCGAATAATATACTATAAAATAATTGCTTGTGAAACTATTTAACATAGAAACCGGGAAATTTAAAGCCGATGGAGGCGCCATGTTTGGAGTTGTTCCAAAGCAAATTTGGCAGAAAAAATATCCATGCGATGAAAATAACCTATGTAGTATTGCCAATCGTAGTTTGTTAGTCGATACAGGAAATCGTAAAGTGCTTATCGATACAGGAATAGGTAATAAGCAAGATGAGAAATGGCTGTCGTTTCATCATTTGCATAGTGACGATACCTTAGTTAAATCGTTGAATAATGCAGGATATACGCCCAATGATATTACAGATGTTGTGCTAACGCATTTGCACTGGGATCATTGCGGCGGAGCCCTCGTGAAGAATGAGAGTGGCCAAATTGTACCGCAGTTTCCCAATGCCAAAATTTGGGTGAGTGCAGCGCAATGGGAGTGGGCTACGAACGCAAATATTAGAGAAGCTCCGGCTTATCCGCAGGAAAATATTTTGCCTTTAACGGAAAGTGAGAATATTGAATTTGTTACCCAAAATACGGAAATTATTCCGGGAATACATGTGCGGTTGTTTAACGGGCATACCAAGGGTCTTATGCTGCCTGTGCTAAAAACTGAAAAAGGAACTGTGTTTTTTGCGGGCGACTTGATTCCTGTTATGGCCAATGTGCCATTAGTGTATATTGCTGCGTACGATGTTTTTCCTATGGATACGCTGGATGAGAAAGAAAAACTTTTAGCAGAAGCGGTGTCCAATCAGTGGACGCTTGTTTTTCAGCACGATGCATATAATCAGGCTTGCACGCTGAAAGAAACGCCTAAAGGTGTTCGTGAGGATATGGTTTTGGATATTAGTAAAATCGATTGAACGATTTGCAAGAAATAAAAAAAAGGAGTTGAAACTAATCAACTCCTTTTTTTGTGATCTTAATTATTATTCTGCGCCGTCAGCAGGTAATGCGCGGCCTTTCATTTCTTTATCAATCATGAACAAGCCATGACCTGATGCATTTACGAGGTTCAACTGGTCGAGAATTTCATTTACTGTCGCTTCCTCTTCAACCTGTTCGTCTATGAACCACTTGAGGAAACTTTGGGTAGCAAAATCTTTTTCGTCAATGGCAATAGACATCAGGTTGTTGATCATTCCTGTTACCTTCTGCTCGTGTTCCAGTGTATCTTTAAATGCATCAAGGGTGTCTTTCCATTCTGTTTGCACTTCAGCAATAGGTTGCAACTTTACACGTCCGCCACGTTCGTAAACATAGTCGAAAAACTTCATTGCATGCATGTTTTCTTCTTCTGCCTGCACGCGCATCCAGTTGGCGAAGCCTGTTAGTCCTTCGTTTTCGAAGTAGGCACTCATTGAAAGGTATAAATACGACGACCACATTTCTGCATTGATTTGGTCGTTAATTGCTTTTTGCATTTTTTCGCTTAACATAATTCTTCTTTTTTTAGGTTATTGTTCTTTTTATGATTTTAGTTTCATTTGTAGTCGATTGTCTATTTCTGCAAGAAAATCTTCTGTGTTCATGTAGTGTTGCTCAGCCATTTTATCCTGATGAATGAGTAGTGCGAGATCTTTGGTCATTTTGCCATCTTCAACGGCTTCAATACAAACCGATTCTAAAGCGTAAGCAAAGTCCATCAATTCCTGGTTTTCGTCGAGTTTTCCACGATGCTCCAGACCGCGTGTCCATGCAAATATGGAGGCAATGGGGTTTGTCGATGTAGGTTTACCCTGCTGGTGCATTCGGTAATGGCGGGTAACGGTTCCATGCGCTGCTTCTGCTTCAAGCGTTTTGCCGTCGGGTGTCATTAGAGTCGATGTCATTAATCCTAGTGAGCCGAAACCCTGTGCAATGGTGTCTGATTGTACATCGCCATCGTAATTTTTGCATGCCCATACAAAGCCGCCTTCCCACTTTAAGGCTGCTGCCACCATGTCATCTATCAGGCGGTGTTCGTAAGTTATACCAGCTTCTTCAAATTTTGCTTTAAACTCATTTTCATATACTTCTTGAAAAATATCCTTAAAGCGTCCATCGTATTTTTTAAGAATGGTGTTTTTTGTGCTTAGGTAAAGCGGCCAGTTTTTTTCCAGTGCCATATTCATCGATGAACGGGCAAAACCAAAAATAGATTCGTCTGTGTTGTACATCGACATGGCAACGCCATCGCCTTGGAAATCATACACCTCGTGCGAAATGGGTTCGCTGCCGTCTTCCGGCGTAAATGTAATGGTGAGCTTTCCTTTTCCTTTGGTGACAAAGTCAGTGGCTTTGTACTGGTCGGCGTGTGCGTGGCGGCCAATTACAATGGATTGTTTCCAGCCTGGCACAAGTCTGGGAATGTTCTTTATCATGATGGGTTCGCGAAAAATGGTGCCGCCTACGATGTTTCGGATGGTTCCGTTTGGCGAACGCCACATTTCTTTAAGCCCGAACTCTTCTACTCGTTGCTCATCGGGAGTAATGGTCGCACATTTTATACCTACGTTGTATTTTTTTATGGCCTCTGCTGCGTCAACGGTAATTTGATCGTTTGTTTCGTCGCGTTTTTCGATGCTTAAATCAAAGTATTTGATGTCTAAGTCCATGTAGGGCAGAATGAGACGATCTTTAATGAATGTCCAGATTATTCGGGTCATTTCATCGCCATCCATTTCAACAATAGGGTTCTTTACGTGAATTTTTTGCATAGTTGTGGTGTTTTCGTTTATAGCGTATTGCGGTTGCTTTTTTTGTTTGCTTTTGTCGGGCTTGCTTTGCTCTTAGACCCTTTCATTTAACCATTTTAAGTACAATAAGTTTTGCAAATGTGTTAGTTTTTCAAGTCAAGGTCGAATTTTTCTCTTAATAATTCCAAAGCAGGATTTTTAGCACTCATTTCTTTAAACTGCTCTGCCGGTGTAAGCGGGCGATTTGTTTCTGCTTCGGTTATTACAATTTGATAGATGAATTCTAAGGATTTGTTATTCAGTTCGTTTCGTAATACCTGTATTATTTTCTGCTCGAATTTCTGATACAGTTCCTTTTGTATTTCTGCCGAAATATTTATCTGTACTTGGGTAGGGTTCATCCATTTTGGATCTGCAATTTGGATGGCGGCGTTTATTCGCGGGCCGTCGTTTTCGAGCGATTTTATTATTTGCTGCCAAATGCTGTCCAACTTGCTCTGATCTGTTGTGTCGGAAGTGGTATCAGGGGTTTGTGCCGATTCGTTAACGGTGTCGGTAGCTGGAGCTGACTGATTTTGTACGGGATCGGTGCCAGTGGTTCCCGGTTCTTGCCCCTTGGCATAATGCAATGCAGCCCTGGCGCTTATCCCCGTACCGGTTGGGGAACGGTCAACCTGCCCGGAGGCAAAGACACATACGTTACGGCTCCAGTTATCAAGG